>JAJYOO010000290.1 GCA_021796155.1 Chloroflexota bacterium | reverse complement strand
TGCCGAGTTCACACGTCACCGCATGATGACGCAGACGCCGCAGATGCTGACGACGCGGCTTGGGTACGCGATGCCGCGTCTGATAACGGAAGCCGGTTTCGGGTCAGAGTATGATGCGGCGATGAAGTCCGCGGCGGAGATGTACGAAAAGTTATATGAGTTCAATCCGCGCGTCGCACAATATATCGTCCCCAACGGATATTACCGCCGCGTGCTGGCACAGTTCAATTTGCGCGAAGCATATCATTTCTGCCAGTTGCGCGGAGCCTCCAACGCACATTTTTCAATTCGGAAAATCGCGCACCGGATCCACGATGAGGTTGCCCGCGTTAATCCAGCGCTGACGAAGTTTATGCACATGCCCGATGAAACCTGGCAGGATGTGGAAGAGAAATATTTTGTAAAATAATTTGTAGGGGCGACTGCCAGTCGCCCCTACAATATCAATCTTCTTCCTTCTTCTCGATTCCAAAAACCTTATCTATTCTTTCCAATATCTCCGGCGTCAATTTCGGTGTGACTTCAGCCGCTTTCATGTTTTCGTGGACTTGCTCGATGCGACTCGCGCCCGTGATGACCGTGCTAACGAATGGATTCTTCAAACACCATGCGATGGCTAATTGCGAAAGTTTGCAGTTCAGTTCTTTTGCAATCGGTTCGAGCGCTTTGACCTTTTCAAGATTATCCTGATTGGTCAATTGATTCTTTAACCATTCATAACCCTTGAGCGTGCCGCGGCTGCCTTCGGGAATGCCTTTGTTATATTTGCCGGTCAGCAAGCCAGATGCCAGTGGACTCCACGTTGTTGAGCCATAGCCATATTCTTTATAGAAGCGGATGTAATCGCCTTCGAAGCGATGACGGCGGAACATGTTATATTGCGGCTGTTCGACAACTGGTTTATGCAAATGATGTCTTTCCGCAATTTCAATCGCTTGCACGATTTCAGACGCGGCCCATTCCGATGTTCCCCAATAGAATGCCTTGCCCCATTCGATGATATTGTGCATTGCCCAAACGGTTTCCTCGATGGGCGTGGTCGGGTCGGGACGATGGCAATAAAGGATATCCACGTAATCGAGCTGGAGCCGCTGGAGCGAACCGTTGATCGCTTCGATCAGTCGCTTGCGATTCAGCGTGTTGCTTTCGTTGACGCTTTCATTGATGCCCCAATAAACTTTCGTTGACAAAAGATAACTGCCGCGCCGCCAGTTGAGTTTCTTCAAAGCCGCGCCCATCACTTCTTCCGACTTGCCGCCCGCGTACACTTCGGCATTGTCGAAGAAGTTGACGCCCGCCTCGTACGCGGCAGACATCATTTCGACGGCTGCTTTCACGTCCACCTGGTTGCCAAATGTGACCCACGAGCCGAATGAAAGTTCGCTGATGCGAAGGCCCGTGCGGCCAAGACGACGATATTCCATGTTACCTCCAATGATTGATATGTCATTGCGAAGCGGCAAAGCCGCTGTAGCAATCTCCTTTAACAAACAGTCGCTTGTTTGAGGAGATTGCTTCGTGGCACTTTATGCGCCACTCGCAATGACGGATGAACAATTATAATCATCCCATGCGATATGCTTTGATTCTGTGCTGTTTGCTGCTGACAGCTTGCGCGCCGCAGACTGTGAATGTAACGCCTGATGCTGCGACTCTTCGACCTTATCAAACGATGACACCCAGCCCAACCGCATCCACGCCGGACGGGTTGGTGGTTTCCGTTTCGACGCCTTTAGTTACGCCGACGCCGTTCACGTATACGATTGCGTCCGGTGACACGCTGAGTCAGATTGCAGAAAAATTCCACGTCTCCCTTGACGCGCTGATGGCGGCCAATCCTACCGTTGACCCGAATTCCATGACGGTCGGACACACGATTCTGATTCCGAGCAATCCCGCCAATGTGACCGGCCAGGGGACACCAACACCGGTTCCGCTTCCCGTCCAGCAGATCGCATGTCATCCCACCGCGGACGGCGGCATGTGGTGCTTTGTCCTTGTTCACAATGATTCGTCGAACTTTATTGAAAATGTCACTGCACAGGTAACGTTGATTGATTCAAACGGCAAATCCATTGCCAGCCAAACCGCGTTGACGCCGCTGGATATTATTGCGCCGAATACATCCATGCCGCTGACAACGTTCTTCGCTCCAGATGTTCCGTCAGACGCGAAGCCGCAGGTGCAGATTCTTTCTGCGAATCAAGTGGCCCCAAACGATCCGCGTTATTTACCCGCGACGATTCTAAATTCATTGGTTCAAGTAGATTGGTCTGGACTCAATGCACAGGTCAGCGGGAAAATCACATTGCCTGCAAATGTCAGTCACGCGATTCTGACTTGGGTCGCAGCGACGGCTTATGACGCGAACGGAAATGTCGTCGGTGTGCGGCGCTGGGAATCACAGGCAGCCGTGCAGCCGGGAGGAAGTTTGCCGTTTGATTTTATGATTTCAAGTGTTGGCGGGACGATCACGCACGTTGATTTGGCAGTCGAAGCAAGGTCGTGAGTGAGAAGGAGAAAAAGGGAAAGGGGATAGGGGAATATTATTTCTTCTTTGCTTGCTTCTCGAGTTCCTTACTATTGGTGATGCTTGCTATAAATCCGATAACCAGAACACCAATAACCAATAGCAGAGCCAGACAGGTAAAGCCCAACATGAGCGTCAACGAAAGCGGAGGAGCCGTTGGAGTGAAGGGTGCCGGAGTGGGCGTAGGCGGGATCGCTGTCGGCGTGGCGGCTTGAAGCGAATTGAACGCGCGCACGCTCAAAGGCCGCGTGGCGAGGCGGGACGCAAACGCCGATTGAACGGGTAACAGAATCAAAGTCAAAAAAACGATCAGTGCAATTTGTTTTGTCCGCATGGTTTCTCAATTATAGACGATGGCATTGCGTCATTATGCTTCGATTTCAAACGAGGCTTGACATGCCTCTGCCTTGACCGTATAATCCCCGTCGCCTTCCTCGCTAGCTCAACGGCAGAGCGGGCGGCTGTTAACCGCTAGGTTCGAGGTTCAAATCCTCGGCGAGGAGCTTTTGACTGAATTGATTTCGTCCTTACTCAAATTGTAGGGACGAAATTTTTGTTATATACTACGAGTGTTGAGGCGGATTTTTGTTGGTGACTTATGTTTTGCAACTTCAGTACATAAGGAGAGAAACGCCGAAAGAATAAATAGCGGGTTATAATAAACATGTTCATATATCCTTTGTATAAGAAAGCCTGATTAGAAAATGGATTCTAAGCAGACAAGTAAATTTCATTATCCAGCAGATATTAGTCTTTCCAAAAGTCCGCTCCTAGAAGCTTGGCTTGAGATTCGTTGGAAGTTGACTCCGTCTACAATTGAAGGATTTGAAACAGACTCCTATTATCCAATGGCACTCGGTATCTTCTATAATAGTGTTAAGGCTGATTTTGGATCTCACATTGAGCTGCCTGCGGGGAAGACACCAGAATTCATGATACCTTACTTTGTTCAACATCAATTTAGACCTACAACAGATGCATGGCCTCTACTCCAGTTAGGGCCGGGAATTGCAACAGTGAATTTTACAACACCATATTCTTGGCACGATTTCAAAGACAAAGCTCTTTACTTGCGACAAAAACTAATCAATGCCTATGATGGTAATGAATTGAAAACACAAGCATTGAATCTAAGGTATCGAAATGGTATTCCATTTCAATTTTCCAATTCTGACCTACTAGCTTTTCTACGAGACAACCTCAATTTATCCATTTCAATGCCAGTAGATTTACCAAGTTTCATTGCAGAGAAACAATTCCCTAGCGACTACACAATGATCATGAACTACCCTTTGAGCAAGCCCAATGGAAAGGGTCAAATTCAAGTCGGAACAGCAAAAAATAAGATTTCGCAAGAAGAGCTTCTTATCTGGGAAATTCAAGTAACTTCGGTAAACGATCAGGCTCCAGACATCAAGAATGCTGACAACTTTGATCACTGGCTGGATGATGCCCACGCAGTAATTCATGAGTGGTTTTTTTCTCTCGTACAAGGTAAGTTATTTGACCAATTTACAAAAGGAGAGTGATTATGGCATTACCTGATTTGACTCTTCAAAGGCCGTGGTCTGTTGCAACAAGTGCGACAGAAGATAAAGTGAA
>JAJYOO010000016.1 GCA_021796155.1 Chloroflexota bacterium | reverse complement strand
ACTTATCAAACAAGGATTCAATGTCGGTGTGGATCACTCCGGGACGAGCATCGGTCAGCCGACAAACTTCTTCGTCGGCGCGGCTCTGAATCTCTGTCCGCCTGATCCAGAGCACGAGATCAAGAATCTACGCCGCAAGGTCCGGGCCGGAGCCGATTTTTTTATCACGCAACCCATTTATCGCGCGGAAGACGGGAAAAATTTCCTGGCGAAAAACGAATCGAAGCAGGGGCCGCTTGATCGTCCAGTGCTGATCGGCATTCTTCCATTGGTCAGTTTGAAACACGCCAACTTTTTGAATCATGAAGTGCCGGGAATTTCCATCCCCGATGAAATCATCGAGCGCATGGAAAAGGCGGGCGATCATGCCGCGGAGGAAGGTGTGCGGATCGCGGTAGAATTGATTGAGCAGATCAAGCCGTGGGCGCAAGGCGTTTACATCATGCCACAGTTCAGCCGCTTCGACTTGATTGCAGAGATCATCGAGAAAGTGAAGCTGTTAGAGAGCGCCGCATGATACTTAAATGGTTGCAGCGAGGTTTGCTCGCCTTTATCGTTGTCGTGAGCCTTTATGCAAGCATCCAAAATTTGATCGCCACAAAAGACCTCGGAAACCTGATCGATGACCCGGTAGCGGATTTTTCAAAACGCTTCGAACCGTTGAAAGCAAAACTTCCGTTCAAGACCGGCGTGGTCGGTTACATTGCCAACTCGGACGTTCCCGGCGCTCAATATAATGCAGCCAACGAGGAAGGGGAATATACGCTGACGCAATATGTCATGTCGCCGATCATTATCATCAAAGGCACGAATCAAGAATGGAATATCGCGCTCCTATCTTCGGATGCATATAAAACCTGGAGCGAATCGAACAACGGCAAGTTCGAGGTGTTTCCGTTCAAGGGAAATTTATATCTCCTACACAGGTTGAGCAAATGAGTCTGTATAACATTACGTCATTGCGAGCGCTTTTTGCGAAGCAATCTCCTTTTGGGAATTTCGAGAAGATTGCCACGGCGCTCGCTTCGCTCGGCCTCGCAATGACATTCAAGAATTGGTTGAGCAAATGAGCCAGTTGAGTCCAGTTGTTTTTATTCTGCCAATTCTGACGGGCGCTTTGCTCCTGCATTTGGTTTGGCCTGAAAGAAAAATATCGCTTCTGTTCTTCAAGGCTTTTCTGGGAATCGGAATCGGGCTTGGCATTTCTTCCTTGCTGTATTTTCTTTATATGCTTTTGTTCGCGGGACAGCATTGGTTTATCGTTGCTCAAATTGTGATCGTTATCGCCTTATTAATCGCCGCCATTTTAGTTGAAAGAAAACGCGGCGGGTTTTCAATACCGCGCTGGAATTCGACTCGCACGCAAAATATCTTTCTTGGCGCTGCTGCCGTCATTTTTGTCGTTTCATCTCTAAGCACAATCAGTTATCTTTTGCGAAGGAAACAAGGTGACTGGGACGCTTGGATGATGTACAACCGTTCTGCTTTGTTCATTTATCGCGATCCAACACAATGGCTGACGACATCCTTCTCACGCCAGATGGACCCGATCTTCCATCCCGATTATCCCTTGTTGCTTGCGATGAACACTGCCTGGGGCTGGGATATTGTTGGAAGCGAAACGCCGCACATCCCGATGACGCAAAGTGCACTGTTTGCGATTGCCTGCGCTGGCATTCTGGTCAGCGCGCTGGCTTCGACAAAATCGCTCGGCCAAGCCGCACTTGGGATAATCATTTTATGGGGCACGCCGACGCTGGTCAATGAAGGCGCGCGCGAAATGGCGGACTTGCCGCTAGCGTTTTTCATCCTTGCAACCGGCATTTTGATTTATTTCTATGTGCTCAATAAGAAACCGGCTTTGATTGCATTAGCGGGTTTAACCGCCGGTCTCGCGGCGTGGACGAAAAACGAAGGTAGTTTATTCGTCGTCTCGGCAGGGCTCTCACTCATTGTGGCATTTCTATTTACCACGAATACACAGAGTCACAATGCTGAAGGAACGCAGCATTTAGTCACTCAGAAAAAATTTCCAAGCAGCTCGGCAGTAAAAATTCGCGCCGACGTGTTGCCAGTTTTATTTCGCTTCGTGCTCGGACTTGCATTTCCATTCGCAATTGTTATCGGCTTCAAACTTTTTCTCGCTCCGCCAAGCGATGTATTGAGCAATGGTCCAACACGATCAATTCAACAAATTCTCGAATTGCCACGCCATATCGAAATCCTTCAATTTCTGGGGCGCGAGCTTTTTTACTTCGGTGGATGGACAAGTTTGATTGGCATTATTCCTATCCTGGTTATTTATTTTCTTCTCTTTCGTTCGCCAATTCACAAAGACTTGCGTCCAGCTTTCATCGCAGGCATTACAATGATCGCCATTCAACTTCTTGGTGATTATGGCGTTTACTTGATTACGCCGTACGATTTGACATGGCACCTTACTTATTCAATCGAAAGAATTGTTTTGCAAGTTTTTCCATTGATCGTATTTTTGATCCTTTCCGCCAGCAAAACACCCGAATCCATTTTCGAGGGGAAATCGGTACAATTATCCGCAGATAATCAATCTCTATAATCTGCGGATGGAATTGGAGCAAATCATGCTGCTCACTATTGACGTGGGAAACACAAACCTGACTCTTGGCCTTTACGAAGGCAACAAGCTCGGCCCGCACTGGCGGCTTGCCACCGATCATGACCGTATGCCCGATGAATACGGCCTACAATTTCTTGGACTGCTCGAGCACGTCGGCAAATCAAATCAAGATTTAACCGGCGTATGCCTCGCCTCCGTCGTGCCGCAGTTGACGCAGCGTGTCGTCCAGGCATGCCAGATATATCTCAAGCAGGAACCGCTTATTGTGGATACCGGAGTCAAGACCGGCATCCGGATTCGTTATGAAGATCCCAAAGCGGTCGGCGCGGACCGCGTCGCGGACGCGGTGGCTGTGATGAATCTTTTCGGAGGCCCGGCCTGCATCGTTGATTTTGGAACAGCTACCACGTTCAACGCGTTAACCAAAGACGGCGATTATCTCGGCGGTGCGATCACCGCGGGCATCAATCTCGCTGCGGACGCGCTCTTCACACACGCCGCGAAACTTCAGCGCATTGACTTGCAGCGCCCGCCGTCGGTCATCGGGCGAAACACTGTCCACGCGATGCAATCGGGACTCCTCTTCGGATATGTGAGCATGGCTGAGGGAATGGTCGCCCGCTTCCGGTCCGAGTTGGGAAGCGATATGAAAGTCATCGCAACGGGCGGCCTTGCGGAAATCGTCGCGCAGGAAACCAAGGTCATTGATATCCTCGCACCGTGGCTCACGCTCGATGGCCTGCGGATCATTTGGGAACTCAACCGTTAGAATTCCATAAGCAAACTTTTGCATCGCGCGGATTGGGGATACAATCGCCATTCGTGTTTTCAGGAGATTTATGAATCGTCGTGTTTTGATTTTTGTTTTGCTGACATCTGCACTGATAGCCGGATGCGGCGTCAATGTTTTTGCCGCACCTGTGCCAACTGCAACGCAGACGGAAACGCCTCTTCCACCGACCGAAACGGCTACCGCTTTACCGACCTTCGCGGTCACTCCGGATACTGCAACTCCCTCGCCCACCCCAACACCGACATGGGTCGCACAAGGACCGGGCCATGTCCTCGTGCCAATATTGATGTATCATCACATCGCGATCTCACCGGTGGACAGCATCTTTTACGTCCCGCCCGACAAGTTCGAAGCGCAAATCAAACTGCTCCGCGATTGGAATTACACGTCCATCACAACATCCATGCTGGTGGACGCCATTACAAAAGGCACATCGCTTCCGCCGCGCCCTGTTATTATCACGTTCGATGATAGCTGGGGAAGCCAATATACCAACGCTTTTCCCATCATGAAGAAATATGGTTTTACCGGAGTGCTTTATACCGTAGTCGGTTATATAAACAAACCCAGCGGTTTGGATGCCGATCCCAATTACCTGACGACAGCTCAGCTCAAAGAAATGGCCGCGGCCGGCTGGGAAATTGGAAGCCATACCGAGACCCATCCTGATCTGTTAGCGGATGCAACAGCCTTGCGATATGAAATTGTTCAATCCCGTAAAGATTTACAGACCTTGCTTGGTGTTCCGATATTGACCTTCGCCTATCCGTTCGGAGACGCAGGCAGCGCCGCCGTAGATTATGTCCACTTCGCCGGTTACATCGCCGCGATGGGAGCCACCGGTTTCGCAGCCGATCAGGGACAGGGAAATTTGTTCATGCTGCAGCGGGAGGAAATCCGAGGCACAGAGAACGTAAAAAGTTTTATCCGCTTCCTGCCCTGGCTTGGTGATCCATCCTTCCTTCCAACGGATACGCCCACACCTACGCCGACAGCTTCGCGCACGCCCATACCAACTTACACCCAATACCCAACGCGGACTCCGAAGACAACACCAACGCCATAAAATAAAGCCTCCAACGCGGAACAAATCACAGGCATGACGCGTCCAAAGGGGAAAAGGAGCCTATTATGCGACTGAAACTTCTTTTCACGATATTTGCCATGCTGCTGACAGCATGTATTCCAACATTTATATCTATCATGCCTACTGTCGCGCCAACGGACAGCGGTATTTATGGTCAAGTCACAATTGGGCCGACATGCCCGGTCCAACAAGTCAATAATCCATGCCCGGATAAACCATATCAAGCCACCCTTACGATTTTGACAACCACAACAAAAAGCAAAGTCTTACAATTCACGACCGATGAGAATGGAAACTTCCGCGTTGCGCTTGCTCCCGGAGAATATATCCTGCACCCGGAATCACCCGGCTTCCTGCCGCGCGGCCGCGACCAAAACTTCACCGTTCCTCTGCATGAATTTGTCCAGTTGAATGTGAGCTACGACAGCGGAATCCGATAGCTGCCAGACCTTTTGACGGCAAAGCAGCGACAAAATTACAAATGGACATCGAAGCCCCAAAAACACGACATGCGCTAATCCGACAATTACTGCGACGCTATGGCGTTCTCAAAGTGACCATAGGCGTCACTTTGATTGTTATATTGTGCTCCTTTGTCATCACAACTGCACTGGATTTCGTAATTGAACATGAAATCTCAGGGTATGCCACTGTATTGTCTGTAGTGATTCCAATCATTCTGACGCCGGTTTTTGAATACCGTTCCTTTCGCCTGGTGGACGAACTCGATAAGACAGAGCAAAGGCTTAGAGTCCTGGCATCCACCGACGATTTGACCGGCGCTTACAATCGCAGGCATTTCATCGAACTTGCAAACGGGGAAATTGCTCGCATCGAACGGTATGGCGGCAAACTTACCCTTGCCATCCTCGATTTCGATAATTTCAAGGCAGTCAACGATCACTACGGACATTTGGCGGGTGACCAGGCACTGATCCTGGTCAGCCAAATATGCCGCGCCAGCATCCGCGAAACCGATATCTTTGCTCGATATGGCGGCGACGAATTTGTGTTTTTGTTTCCCGAAACGGATGAAGCGCAGGCACGCGAATGTCTCCAGAGAATCCTTTGCCGTCTGGAGAATGAAAAAATCAGCCACGAAATCAAAGTCCATCCGCGCGTCAGCATCGGGTTATTCACTTTCAACACGGCAGCCAGCACGCTGGATGATCTTCTCTACAAAGCAGATATCGCGCTCTATCGCGCCAAACAAACTGGTGGCAACAAAATCATCTAAGCGGCACTTGACATTCAAATCTTTTTGCGGATAATTACAGCAACAAACAAAAGGCTGTGACAGAGGAAAGTAAACTGGTGCAAGCCGACAGAGAGGCGCAGGAGCAAGGTTGAGATCTGCGCTCGACGGAAACCAGTCGAAGTTCCCTCTTGAGCCGTTCAGGTGAAAGCGTGTTACGTGTGTAGTCTGAACCGCAATCCCAGCGTTATGAGGGAAGCTGATGTTAGTCAGCACAGAGCGGACCGCGATGCGGTCAATGTGGGTGGTACCACGGGAATTCTCCCTCCCGTCCCATTGTGGGCGGGAGGTTTTGTTTTTCGATATTTGATAAACGATACTCGGTTTACGAAGAGCGAATAACGAGTATCAAATAACGGAGGCTGTATGTTGGATAAATTAGGTGAGATCGAAAAATCCGCATTGAATGCGTTGGGATCGGTACAAGACACGTCATCCCTCGACGCGTGGCGGGTTACCCATCTTGGACGTAGCTCTCCGCTGATGATGGTTTTCTCCGAATTAGGAAAACTATCGAAGGAAGAGCGCCCGTCAGTTGGCCAAGCCGCAAACCGCGTCAAAGTCGCACTCGAGGCGGCGTTAGCCGAAAAAACGGAAGCCATCAAACGATCCGCGTTGGAGCGCTCACTGAACGAAGAAAAATTGGATGTGACTCTTCCGGGCCGTCCCATCCATCGCGGACGTTTGCATCCGTCCACGCAGCAACTGCGGCGCGTACTTGCCATTTTGGCTGAGATGGGATTTCAGGTTTATACGTCGCGCGAAGTGGAATCGGACGAGATAAATTTCCAATTGCTCAACTTCCCGCCGCATCATCCCGCGCGCGATATGCAGGATACTCTTTATGTGGATGCAGGCGAACGCGGCGATAATCCAATTCTATTGCGGACGCATACCTCGCCTGGGCAAATCCATGCCATGCGACAATTCGCCGAGATGAATCCGAAAGACCCGCCGCCGATTCGCATCGCTTTGCCTGGCATGTGTTTTCGCGCGGAACAAATCACGGCGCGATCCGAGGTCCAGTTCAATCAAGTGGAAGGACTAGCGGTTGGCAAAGGCATTACGTTCAGCGATTTAAAAGGCACGCTGATCGAGTTTGCACATCGCATGTTTGGACAGAACGCACGCACGCGCTTCCGCGCGTCGTACTTTCCGTTCACGGAACCGTCCGCCGAAATGGATGTGGAATGTTTTGTCTGCGGCGGGAAAGGCTGCGCGGTTTGTAAGAATTCAGGCTGGTTGGAAATTCTCGGATCGGGTATGGTGCATCCCATCGTTTTGCAGAACGGCGGATACGATCCAAAGATTTATTCAGGCTTCGCATGGGGCATGGGGCCTGAACGCCAGTTGATGCTGCGCTATCGAATCGAAGACATTCGTTATTTCTGGGGAAACGATATTCGATTCTTGGAGCAGTTTTAGTGATTTACCACAAAGGTCACGAAGGCACACGAAGGAAAAGAAAAAAACTTTGTGATACTTTGTGCCCTTCGTGGTGAGATGAAGGAAGCAAAATATGAAGATACCATTATCATGGCTAAAAGATTTCATTGACCTCGACGGTCTATCTGTTGAAGACATTGCCCGGAAATTGACTCTCGCCGGTCTCGAAGTGGACGAGATTCAATATGTTGGTTTGCCAATGCCGACTTACAGCGAAGGAGAAAAGCATGAATTCAAAACCAGCGGCATTGCATGGAACCGTGACAAAATCGTTGTGGCTGAGATTTTGGAAGTCAAGCCACACCCCAACGCGGACCGATTGACTCTACTCGATCTTTATGACGGTCAACAAACGCAAGTGGTTTTGACCGGCGCACCAAATATCTTTCATTTGAAAGGTCAAGGCCGGTTGTCGAAATCCATTAAGGTGGCCTATGCCAAAGAAGGCTCGACGCTTTACGATGGTCACGCGGAAGGACTTGTACTGACCACGCTCAAACGCGCAAAAATCCGCGGCGTGGATTCGTATTCGATGGTCTGCTCGGAAAAAGAACTCGGCATCACCGAAGAACACGAAGGCATCATTTTGCTGGATGACTATGCTCCAGTCGGAATGCCACTCGCGGATTACATGGGCGACGCGGTCCTGGATATTTCCATTTTGCCGAACATGGCGCGCAATGCAAATGTCATTGGCGTGGCGCGAGAACTCGCCGCACTGACGGGACGCGAATTGAAGAAACCAGCTATCAAATTCAAGACTAGCGGTGATTCGGTGGAAAAGCTAGCTTCAATTCAAATCACGAATCCTGAACTTAATCCGCGCTTCGTGCTTGGATTGATTCGCGACGTCGAGATCAAACCCAGCCCCTATCAAGTCCAGCGCCGACTCAAACTGGCGGGTATGCGTCCGATCAACAACATCGTCGACGCGACGAACTACGCCATGCTCGAGCTTGGCGAGCCGCTTCATGCGTTCGATTACGATGTGCTCGTTTCTCGCGCTGAGCGGGGCCCGAAGGGCAAAGTCGAAGCGAAAGTCAAAATCATCACGCGTCCCGCGAACGACGGCGAGAAACTCACTACACTGGATGGCGTCAAGCGAACTCTTACTTCGATGAACGTTCTCGTCTGTGACGAGGAAGGTCCGCTCTCGATTGCTGGCGTAATGGGCGGACTCGAAAGTGAAGTCTACGATGCATCGAAGGAAATCCTTGACGCAAAAGGCATTGAAACGAAAGACGGTGAAACGCCGCTTGGCAAAGTCAGTTTACGAGGCAAAAGCACCACCAACATTCTTCTCGAAGGCGCGGCGTGGAATTTCATCAACATCCGCCGCACGGCAAAGCAGCATAATCTTCCATCCGAAGCATCGTTCCGATTCTCACGCGGTGTCCATCCCGCCATGGCCGAGATCGGCGTCAAACGCGGACTTCAACTTATGGCTGAATGGTCCGGTGGAATCATCGCGCCGGGACTCGTGGATGAATATCCGCTCAAGCCAAGGACCTCGACCGTGATAGTCACGCCAAAAGATGTGAAGCGTCTGCTTGGCATTGATTTGAGTGCGGAAGAAATTGTAGAGTTACTCGAAAGACTTGAATTTAAATGCAAAATAAAAGAACCAAGAATAGAGAATAGAAAGTCGTCTAAGAAAACGAAACCAATTACCAATTACGAATCGCCAATTACAGTTGTTGCTCCACCTCACCGCCTCGACATCGGCGAGGGTGTTGTCGGCCTCGCAGACGTGCTCGAAGAAATTGCGAGCATTTATGGCTATGACCGAATTCCATTCACAACGATGGCTGATGCGCTTCCGCCGCAAATTGGCAATCCTGTCCACGAATGGGAAGAGCATCTGCGCGATGTCCTCGTTGCACTTGGTCTCGATGAGATCGTCAGTTATCGTCTCACGAATGTCGAAAGCGAAGCGCGGCTTGGCATCACGGGCGATTATGTCCGCATCGCCAATCCCATCGCGCCCGAGAAAAATGTCATGCGCCGCAGTTTGCTCGCATCGGTGCTCGACTCGCTCGAACACAATATTCGTTTGAATGAGGCGCTGGAATTCTTCGAGATCGGTCCGATCTTTGAGCCAACAAACAATGACCCTTCGACAAGCTCAGGGCAAGGCTTGCCAAATGAGCCGCGTAAACTTGCCATCGCAATGACGGGCCTGCGCGAGCCGTCCGCGTGGGATGTGAAAGATTCGCCCGCGCTGGATTTCTTCGACGTGAAGGGCCGCGTCGAACTTCTTTTGAGCGGACTCGGTTTCACAGACGTTTCCTACTCTGCTGCCGACTCCGTTAAATACCTGCACCCAGGCAAAGCCGCGGAAGTCAAAGTCAATGGGCAGGTTGTCGGTGTGTTCGGCGAGTTGCATCCGCTCGTCAAAGAAAAATATAATTTCGGCGATTTGCCTGTTCTCGTTGCGGAATTCGATCTCGATGTTTTGCGCGCCACCCCACCGACGTATGCCATAAAGCCCGTGCCCGAGTTCCCGCCCATTTTGGAAGATATCGCCGTCATCGTGGACGAATCAGTCGCCGCGTCACGCGTCGAAGCGTTAATCCGCCAGACGGGCGGAAAGAACGTAACCAACGTCCGCTTGTTCGACCTTTATCGCGGCGAACAAATCGGCGCGGGGAAAAAATCACTGGCATATAGTCTGACTTACCAGGCGTCCGATAAAACGATGACCGATTCCGAAGCTGCTGCAATCCGAAATAAAATCGTCAAGCGACTCGAACAGGAAGTCGGAGCAAAGTTGAGAAGCTGAATTGCACATCCTTAGTGGCGTGTTTGAAAAGTGATTCAACATAGTCGTGATACCTTAACAAACATATACTTCTCATACATTATCTTATGCGGAGTTTTGTATGAGAAGGCGGAAACCAAGAACCGTACGACTGAGCCAGTCCGATACAAGGGGAATTATCAGGATAAGAAACCCAAAGCCCTCCCGCTTGGCTACTAACTAGGTGGGAGGGCTGTAGTGGACCCATAGAACTGGACAGAAGGCTTAGAGTAGAATGGCTGCTCAGAAACGAGGTCCAGAATGGTTCAACGCGAGAAGTTCAGTACGGAGTTTAAGACCAAGGTTGTGTTGGAGTTGATTGCGGGCAAGAGAAGCTTATCGGAAGCGAGCCGCGAATATCAGATCAAGGATTCAGTATTGTCGCGCTGGAAGCAAGAATTTTTGGAACGTGCCAGTGAGATCTTCGAGCAGCCCCCAGTGATGACGAGAAGGATGCGCACATCGCTGAGTTGGAGCGGATGATTGGGCGATTGAGCATGCAGGTGGAGGTCTCAAAAAAACAGTGAGCTATGCCAGCTTGTTGCATCGGAGCGATGAGCGGTGGTGGAGGCTGTGCTGGCAGATCAGCATTGTTCGGCAAGGATGGCGTGTGATGCGGTGGGGTTGGCGCGTAGCACGTATTACTATCGCTCGCACCGACAGGATGACCCTGAAAGGGCGCAGGGCGTTGATCAACTAGGCACCGATGTAGAAACAGTGGCTTAGCAGTTTCCGAAATATGGAACGCGGCGCGTGACCTGGCAGTTGCGTCGAGCGCCGTATTATTACCGGATCAACCGCAAACGGGTGCAACGCACTATGCGTCAAAAGAGGCTGCTGCGCCCGGTGAGACGAGTTCGTTATCGCGCCACTAACAGCGCTCATCCATATCCACGATATTCAAACCTGGTGATGGATCTGAAAGTTATGCGACCCGAGCAGGTTGGGTCTGCGACATTACATATGTTCGGCTAACCCAAGGATTTGTTTTTCTGGCCATGATCATGGATGTGTTCACCCGTGTCATCCGCGGTTGGAACCTGAGTCATAGTCTGGACGTGGATTTGACTTTGGTCGCTCTGAACCGCGCACTAAGTTTGTGCATCCCTGAGATCCACCACGACTGAAAGGAGCAGTCACTTCGCAGTGACCAAGGCGTTCAATACGCATCGCAAACCTATACCGATGTGTTGAAACAATATGGCGTTCAAATCAGCACGGCCGCGCAAGGCAAAGCCGAAGAAAACGGTTATGCCGAACGATTGATGAGAACCATCACTATTTTCTCACAGGAGGGCTTTCCTTTCGTGTCCGCTTTTAGGGGTTCAGTTCAAATTCGTCCCAAGCTTTGTTAGTCTCAAGTACCCAGATCAAACGTTTCCTAACATGTGGATCTGTCTCTTTTTGCAATATATCAAATACAGGGGAAACAAGCGATTGGTCACGATAAATGTACAGCGAATCAGCAGCATCCCAACGCGTTTCTGCATCTGGGCTTAAGAGAAAGTTGACAAGTGCGATTGGACGTGCCAAGCCAAGCCGCACTTTGATCCTGCGCCAAGTTAAATTCACGAAATTCAAAAAAGTAATTAGCTTATTCATGGTTTTGCATTTACGACATTAGCTGGACCAGAAAGCCCATAGGCATTATCTAACGTGAATAATGTTTAAGCGGGCAGCAGATTGAAGGGGATCAGACCCAAGGAAGGCTTCTTCGGCTGGCGACAATAGGCAATGAGACCCGCAATGATGTTGACAAAACAATTGACCGGACTGCGATGACGCGTGTGTTCGATCTGAGAAATATTTTTGAGCTGATCCACCACGCTTTCAATAATGGCACGTTTGTGCAAGAGCAACTTATCGATCATGGGCATCAAACGGTTCTTCATGTTCTTCTTGAGTTTGGTGATGAGCTGAAGGTGAAAAGTCTCCAGCAGTTGCTCAAACAGGCTCTGAGAAACATAACCGCGATCTGCGATAAGTTTGCCATAGAGTGTTTTACAAAGTGCTGGAACCGGCCCACGATCATCGACATTGCCAGGTGTGATCCGGCAGGCCAGTAACTCGCCGCATTCATTGATGACCAAGTGCAATTTGAAGCCATAAAACCAGCCCATCGACCCTTTCCCGCGCTCGGCCAAGCCTGCAAACACTCGATGAGAGTGGATCCGATGATTATCGCACACGCTCAGAGTGGTGGAGTCCATGAAGGAAATCCCGTGACATCTTCCATACAGGCTTTTCAGATAGGCACTCAAGGGACCCAGGGCCGAGGGCATCAAGATCACAAAGCGTTCATAGCTCACCAGATTTGGAAACTCTCTCTTCAATAACCGACAGACATACTCCTTGTAATAGGCTTTGAAGTCCCGGTAGTGCGATTGGTGGAAGTAAATGATAATCGTCATAATCTCACTGAGACTTAACTGTCCATTTCGACGACGTTTCTTCGTGCCTTCCTTCAACAAGCAGCGTTCCCAATTCGGCAAAAACTGCTGGCAGAAATCATCTACACTCACGAATAATTCGAGTAAACTGTCCATGGCGTGGGCTCCTTGGGTTCATTTGTTGGGTTGCACCTCAAGTGTACCCAGTGAGCCCCACCCTTAGCCATTATTCACGTTATCTAATAAATCTCGCACTTGATAAATCTCATCCAAGCTTGGTATGAAACGTCTAGAACCATTATTGGTATATTGTAATTCGCCGCTCTCGTCGAATTTAAAATTGACCTTCAAGATATGCGCGCGTGCGTTCGTGCTGCGGATTGTCGAACACTTCCTTGGCAGGTCCCTCTTCGATGACTTCACCCATATACATGTAAATCACATAATCGGCAAGGCGTTTCGCCTGGCGAAGTGTGTGCGTTACCACGACAATCGTATATTGCTGCTTCAAGTCCATCAATCGCTTTTCGATGTTTTGCGACGAGATGGGATCAAGCGCCGAGGTCGGTTCATCCCCCAAGATAATTTCCGGTTCGACGGCTAGTCCGCGCGCCAAACACAGACGTTGCTGCTGTCCAATTGAAAGGCTGGTTGCTGGATCATGCAATCGCTTCTGGACTTCTTCCCACAAACCGGCGATTTCCAGATAATGCCGCACCGCGGATTTATATCCCCTTCGATCTTTTTTCATACGATGAATGTGCATTCCATACGCGACGTTATCGTAAATGGACATCGGCAGCGGCGACGGACGTTGCGCGAGGAGCCCGATCCGTTTGCGGACTTCAGTCACTTCCACATCACGTTCATAAATGTTCTGACCGTCCAAATAAACTTCGCCGGAGATTTTCGTGCCGTCGGTCAACTCGAGAAAGCGATTTAATGTTTTTAGCAACGTTGATTTTCCGCAGCCCGATGGTCCCATGATGACCGTGATTTGTCCTTTTGGAATCTCGATATTGACGTCTTTTAGCGCTTGTTGCTTTCCGTAATAAGCATTCATATTGCGGACTTTAATATGTGCATCCATAAAGGCTCCTTATCTATATGTCATTGCAAGCGAAGCGTGGCAATCTCCTGTTTGCATGTTAGCTGGGATTGCCACAGGCGCTTCGCGCCTTCGCAATGACATCAGGTAATTTCTATTTCACAGTGTATTTACTTAATCGGCTTGACACCCAACGCGAGCCGAGGCTGATGATCAAAACGATGATGGTCAATATCAACGCGGAGGCATAACCGCGTTGTTGAACTTCTGGATAAGGTGTGCCCAATTGAAAGAAAACAGCTAACGGCAATGATGCGGTTGGACTCATCAGTGAAGTGGGGATGCGGTCGGTGTAACCGGCTGTGAACAAAACCGAAGCCGCGTCGCCGATACCGCGTCCGAAAGCGAGCAGGATGGCAGTGATGATTCCGGGAAGCATTTGCCGCGTCACGACGCGCAGAGCCACTTCCAGCCTGGTCGAGCCTAAAGCAAACGCGGCCTGCTCTAGGTCCGTGGGCATGCGGCGGATCACTTCGTCCATAGAGCGCACCATGATCGGCAATTCCACAAGTGCCAGCACGATAATTCCCGCAAGCAGCGAGGCGCGTAACCCCATCGCAAGCATGAGCGTAAATCCAAATGCGCCGTAAACAATCGTCGGGATGCCCCACAACACATCCAACGAAAGACGAACATATTGTCCCCATTTTGAATTGCCGAGATATGTTTCAAGATAAAGCGCGATAGGCAGGCTGATAATCAAAGCAAGTAATGTCCCGCCGCCCGCGAGATACAACGAACCGATGAGTGCGTTTAGAATTCCGCCTTCTTTGCCCATATAGAAACCACCTTTGGGCGATTGTGTAATCATGTTCCACGTCAATGAAGGAAGGCCGCGAATGAGAATTGTAAAAAGAATCGATCCGAGACTGAAAGCCACGACGATCAAAGAGAAGATCATCAAACCTTTTGCAAATGTTTCCAAGATATGACGACGTTCCCAGCGTTTTTTCATCAGACCCAATTCCTTTTTAACATCCGTTGAAGTACGAGCGTCGAGAGAATATTGAAGAATAAAATGACGATCAATAAAACCAGCGCCGCGCACAACAACGCCGCGTCGTACAGCGGGATGGACATCATATCGCCGTAGTTGTTCGCGATCAGCGCCGGGAGCGGATATGCCGCGTCAAATATGGATGTCGGGACTTTTGCCACATTCCCGACGACCATCAACACAGCCATCGTTTCTCCGAGTGCGCGCGAAGCCGCCAACACAATTGCTGCGACCATTCCCGGAATGACGTGCGGAATCACAATCTGGCGAATTGTCTGCCACTGCGTGGCTCCAACTGCCAGCGACGCATGTCGAAGATCGTTTGGAACAGTTAGAAGAATTTCGAATACAACTGAAATAATCAACGGCGCAATCATCACCGCCAAAACAATTCCACCTGCGAGAATGCTGAAGCCGGTTGGCTGGTTGACATTAAAGATCGGAATAAGACTCAACCATCGTTTTGATAAAGGCGCCAATGTGTATTCCACAAACGGAACAATTGCCAAAAGTCCCCACACACCGTAAACGACTGGCGGAATCGCGGCGAGTAAATCAAGGATCGGCTTCGCAAATGTCCGTGTGGCGGTGCGAGCGTATTCCGATAAATAAAGTGACGTGAGAATGCAAGGAGGAACTGCCAGCAAAACTCCAACAGTTGTCACCCAAAACGTGCCGGTGATGAAAGGCCATAGACCAAACAAGCCATTGCCCGGCTTCCATGTTATTCCAAACAATAAATCTTTGAGCGGATAAATACTCAAGATGGGCCAGGCGCGGACGATGAGCGCGACCGTGACGCCGACAATCAGAATCAGCGGCAGAAGCGTAATGATGAAGAAGGCTTTTCTAGCTTGCCGATCCTGCTGGTTGCGCGGTGCGGCAGAAGGCCGGGTTTGCCGACCTCCTGCCCCAAAATTAGAAACAACTTCAATGGCTTGATCTTGATCGCTCATTTGACTTTTGCAAGTGACGCGGCTTGCTGATCGGAAGTCAGTTGCACGTATCCGGCTTGGTCAAGATATTGTTGACCATCGGTCAGAATCCAAACGATGAACGTTTGAACGAGTCCGCTGGGCTTGCCTCGCGTCACCAGATTCTCGAAGCGCGCGGGAGGAGAAGGATACTTTCCATTGGAAACTGCATTCACCGCGTCGGCTTTGGTTTGGAAATATTCTTGCGGGTCGGCTTGACCATTGCCGCTGACATCAATCGGCGGGACAATGATTCCCGCAACAGGTTTTCCACTATTTACATCGAACACACTATTTAGATTACTGTATCCAATTCCCAACGGATCTTTGCCAACTGTATCAACGAGCGCCGGTTCGCCATTGACACCGATGGCATCAGTCAAAATATCGGCCTGAGCTTTGCCGCCTGAAAATTGCGCCCACATGTCCGCGGCTCCGGCTGAGTCCGAGCGCGTGTAAACGTGGATCGCGTTTGTAACCTCGGGTTTGCCCACCACTTCGCCCCAGGTTTTGATTTCGCCTGTGATGAAGATTTTATTGAATGTGGATTGGTTGATTCCCTTAGCGAGAATGTCCTCTGCAACAGGATTCTGTGCACTGATAAGGGGAAAGACCGCGTCTTTCGCGACGGAAACCCAATACGCACCTTTGGCTTCTTCTTCCTGTTTGATGGTGCGCGACACCATTCCGATGTCAACCGCGCCAGCCAGCGTGTCCGTCATGCCTTTGCCCGCGCCGCCAGCTTGAATGTCGAATTGAACTTCTGGATGAAGCTTCTGGAATTCATCTGCCCAAACCGTCATCATGGGGTAGAGGGCGAAAGCTCCAGAGATGATGATCGTCCCTTTTAACGCGCCGCCGCTTTGAGATGAGGTTGACCCGGGAATTCCGCAAGCAGAAAGCAACATGCTCGCGACGATGAGAAAGATCAAAGCGGGGTGAAATTTTTTATACATTCTTCCTCCATTTAGTTCTATATATTATAAAGTCTATAATATAAGTATACTTTTGGTCCGCGAAAAAGGCCGCAAAGATGCGGTCAAATTGAATCAGTTTTTCAACAATGCGCGGACTTTATCCACGCGGTCTGTGGCATCGGCAAGCGACGTGCCATCGAGCAGGGCCGAAATTGCATTGCGGACGTCGCCCATTACCAAACGCAAGCCGCAGGTCTCCTCGTCAGGACACCCGCATGGCTCATATGCCATCTGGCTAACACACTTCACAGGGGCCAATGGCCCATCCAGCACACGAATGATCTGGCCGAAGCTGATATCTTTCGCTGGCCTGGCAAGATAATATCCACCGCCGACGCCCATTTTGCTGTGCAGCAAGCCGGCATTCTTCAACGCAAGCAAAATCTGCTCGAGAAACTTGGCGGGGATTTTCTCACGTTGTGAGATCTCTTTGATCTGCACAATTAGAGGGTGGCTGTCTTCGGTCGGTGTTGCCATCAGGATCATGGCTCTCAGCCCGTATTCACCGCGTTTTGAAAGTCTCATAGTTTGTCTATTAGAATTATAGACTTTACAT
>JAJYOO010000289.1 GCA_021796155.1 Chloroflexota bacterium | reverse complement strand
CCAACTGCGAGGGGAAAACAACTCTCCAAGGAAATCATCCTCGGCGCGATTGAATCTGCCATGGTTTCGGCTTACCGGCGGGCTGTCAACGCCTCGACGGCGCAGCAGGTCGAAGCAAAAGTGGACCCCGATACCGGGCAGGTGACTATCTACGCTGAAAAGGAAATCGTTGAAGACGTGCTGGAAGAAAAGACCGAAGTGACGCTGGAAGACGCGCGCAAGGTCAACCCTGAAGCGCAATTAGGCGACATGGTGATCGTCGAATCGACGCCCGCGGATTTTGGCCGCGTCGCCGCGCAGACGGCCCGCCAGGTCATTCAGCAGCGCATCCGTGAAGCCGAACGTTCCAACCAGATGGAATATTTTGCCCGCCAGACCGGCGAGATCATTTCCGGTATCGTGCAAGCTACCAACGCCCAGGTTTCCACGATCGGCCTCGACATGAAGGCCGAAGGCGTTTTGCCTGCTAATCAAAAGATTCCCAACGAACGCTTCAAGGTCCACGACCGCATCCGCGCAGTGGTGCTGGAAGTCAAAGACGGCTCACGCGGCCCGCAAATTATTCTCTCGCGTGCGCACCGCAATTTTCTGCGCCGCCTGCTCGAAAACGAAGTCCCTGAAATCTATCATGGCATCGTCGAGATCAAGGCCATAGCGCGTGAACCAGGCGCACGCGCCAAGGTGGCTGTGATGGCAACCCAGGCGGGCGTGGATCCGGTCGGCGCGTGCGTTGGCATCAAAGGCGTCCGCATTCAGGCCATCGTCAAAGAATTGCACGACGAAAAGATTGACATCATTCAATGGGATCAAGATCCTGTTACTTATATTTCCAAAGCCATCAGCCCGGCGCGCGTAAGCGGCGTGTACTTGAACGAGGTCGATGGGACTCGCACGGCGACTGTGGTTGTGATGGAAGACCAACTCAGCCTTGCCATCGGGCGCGATGGACAGAACGCTCGTCTGGCCGCCAAGCTCACCGGCTGGCGCATTGACATCAAGTCGGTGGTCGAAGCCGCGGGCGACACGCTTGCCAGATTGCAGAACGATCCCGCTCTGGCGGCCACGCTCCCGGCTGCAGCTGAATCCATGCCGCAGGTCGAGGAGATTTTGGCGAAGAAGTCCGAGGGCCGGCCTGTCACGCCGGAAGAGTATACTGTGATCGGTCAATTTGTGGACCGCGTCGAACGCCGCGCGATTCAAGTCAAGGAAGAAGCGGTTCGCGCGGATGAGGAGCGGGTGGCCGCGGCTCGAGCCGAGGTGCCGTCTGTGGCCTTTACCATGCCGCTCGACAGCCTGGGCCTGAAGGAACACATCTTCAATATTCTGGTCGAAGCTGGTTTTGAGACCATCGGCGATGTAATGATGTCGCTCAAGACGGATCCCAATCACGTGCTTGGCTTGCCAGGCATTGGCCCGAAGGCCATACAAAATATCGAAGAGCAGATTGCGGCCACGACCTTCCCTGAACCTGAGCCTGTCGTTGCAGAAGCGGCTTCGATTGTTGAACAGGTAGCGCAACCGGCCGCAGTTGAAGAAACACTGGTTGGCGAGACGCCCGCTGACGTCAGGAAAGAAGCGAAGTCCGAGGAGGACAATGGGCTTGCCAAAGATGGTATCTCGCTGGATGAATTGTTCAAGATGAAGCCCGAAATCTTCCAGGTAACCGCCGCGCCCGAAGAAGAGTCAACGGATAAGAAGAAAGACAAGAAGAAGAGCAAGGGCACCGAGTTGGTGCTTGATGAAGAACGTGGTGAGGTCGTGCGTGTGAAGAAACATAAACGCGGCGATGGTGGTGTTTGGGAAGAAGAATAAATAGAGTCCTTGCGGGTAAAGGTGACCAGGAAAATTGCGCAACGCGTGAAGCACGTCCCCCAACGCACTTGTGTTGGATGTCGCACCGTGATGGCGAAACGCCAACTGGTGCGTATCGTCCGCACGGCAGGCGGGGTGCTGGTTGACCCAACGGGTAAACTGGCTGGACGCGGCGCGTACTTGCATGATAAGCGTTCCTGCTGGGAGAACGGTTTGAAGGGAGGCCTGGCTAGCGCTCTAAAAGTTGCCTTAACTCCCGCTGACCGTGAGCGCCTTGAGACTTTTATGAGTACGCTTTCCAAAGCGGAACCTGGCGAATAGAATATGTGAACGACCAGCCACTCGCTCACTGACCATCGCCGCGAAAGTTCAGCATTGGGCAAACCAGGGAACTGCTGATCAACGCTTTGCTTATTCGAGCTACGGAGGTGGCCTATGAGTGCAAAAAAGATTGAACTTCCTGCAGGTATTGTGATTCGGGACCTGGCGGCAAAGATCGAAAAAAGCCCGATTGAGATCATCAAAAAGCTGATGGCGAACGGTGTCATGGCGACCATCAATCAGTCCGTGGATTTTGATACGGCGGCGATTGTAGCGGCTGAATTTGGTTTTGAAGCTGCCCTTGAAGCACAGGAAGTGATCGTAAAAGAAGAGACCGGCGAAGTGCCGCTGTGGCGCCGCCTGATCGCGGATGAAGACACAAAGGCACTGATCGCGCGTCCGCCTGTGGTGACCATTCTTGGACACGTCGATCACGGCAAGACCTCCCTGCTGGATGCGCTTCGTCAAACGGATGTGGCGGCGGGCGAGGCGGGTGGAATCACACAGCACATCGGCGCATATCAAGTTGAAAAGAAGGGACGCACAATTACCTTCCTCGATACGCCGGGTCACGCGGCCTTCACTGCCATGCGCGCCCGCGGCGCACAAGGCGCGGACATTGTGATCCTGGTCGTCGCGGCGGACGATGGGGTCATGCCCCAGACGAAGGAGGCGATCGCTCATGCAAAGGCGGCGCGCGTGCCGATCATTGTGGCGCTGAATAAGATCGATAAACCCAATTCCAACCTTGAGCGCGTCAAGCAACAACTTGCCGAACTCGAACTCGTCCCTGATGATTGGGGCGGCAATACGATGGTCATTCCCGTCTCTGCCAAGCAGAAGCAGGGCATTGACGACCTGCTCGAAGGCATTTTACTGGTGGCCGATAATACCGACATCCGCGCCAACCCGAAAGGGAAGGTTATCGGCACGGTCATCGAAGCGGAAGTTGATAAATCAAAGGGAACAGTCGCCACGCTTCTGGTCCAGAATGGAACGCTTCAGTCTGGCGATATTGTTGTGGCTGGCCGCTCCTATGGCCGCATGAAAGCCCTGTCTGATTACAAGGGAAAACCCGTCAAGAAGGTGGGTCCATCCACACCGGTGGCTGTGATGGGTCTGAACGGCGTTCCCGCCGCGGGCGATGTATTCCAGGTGGTTGATTCAGAAAAAGAAGCGCGCGCCATTGTCGATGAACGGGCCGATGCCGCCAAGACTGCCGCCAATGTGCAGAAGAAAGTTTCGCTTGAAGACCTGTTCGCCAACTTTACAGCGGGCGAAGCCAAGGAATTAAACCTGATCGTAAAAGCCGATGTGCAAGGCTCGCTCGAACCGATCATGTCAGAGTTGGCGGAGCTCGGCAAAGGCGAGATCGGCGTCAAAGTGCTGTACGCTGAAACAGGCAACATCGGTGAGAACGATGTCATGCTGGCTTCAGCTTCCAAGGCCATTGTCATTGGCTTCAGTGTGCAGGCCGATGTTGCCGCCCGTCGTCTGGCCGAAAAAGAGGGGGTCTCCATCCGCCTGTATGACATTATCTATCGCCTGACCGAAGATATCGAAAAGGCTCTCAAGGGTATGCTCGAGCCGGTCATCGTCGAAAAAGTCGTCGGACGCGCAACGGTGCTGGCTGTATTCTCCGCTTCCAAACTCGGACGTGTGGCGGGTTGCCGCGTCACCGAAGGCGAATTACGCCGTAATGCGAAGGTGCGCTTAATGCGCGGCGCAGATGACATAGTCTTCGAAGGCGAAATGGCATCCTTACGTCACGAGAAGGAAGATGTGCGTGAAATTCGCACCGGCTTTGAATGCGGTGTGGGTTTCAAGAATTTCAATGATATTCAAGAAGGCGATCACCTCGTCTGTTATGTTCTAGAAACATCATCGTAACAACTATAATCAAATGTAGACATGACCTCAGGACTTCGCCTTCAACGTATTGCGGATCGTATCCGCCAGGAACTCTCGGAAATGCTCATTCGGGAGCTCAGTGATCCGCGCTTGAAACTAATTTACGTGACCGATGTCAAT
>JAJYOO010000288.1 GCA_021796155.1 Chloroflexota bacterium | reverse complement strand
TCCGTTCAAGGCGCCTTCAACGTGAGCTACGCATGAGGCACAGGTCATGCCATGTACATTAAGAGTCAATTCGGCGGTCGGGATGGTATAGCCGACATCTTCAACCGCCTGTCGCATATCCTCCAGTTTGACGCGTTGAGGGTCGTAAGAGAGATTGGCTTTATTTGTCCCCAGATTGACAACAACATTCGATGTACCTGGTAGTTCCTTGAGCGCCTCTTCTACATGCGATACGCAGGATGCGCAAGTCATGCCTGAGATGGGAAGTGAAAGTTCAAGATCAGTTTTGGTCATGGGATTACCTCGCTTGAAGGGAGTTTTTATGCCTATGGATTGTATAGAGCGTCTGAAGCCGCTTCAACTCATCGGCCCTCTCGTTGGAGGAAGAGCTGTTGAGAATCAATGCTTCGCTTTCCTTAACCTGGCACATTAGCATTCGCAGGCCTGCCGCATCCAGCGCTGCTTGCACAGCGTTGAGCTGATGCAATACCCGTTCACAGGGTTTTTCGGTCTCGGCCATTTCGATCACAGCGTTTAAATGTCCCGCCGCGCAGCGAAGCCGCTTGAGAATTTCAGAATGTTCATCGGGTTTCATGGGTAACCTCAAGCGAAGAGGGCAAATCAATCTGCCGGGGCATGAGCGCGCGTCGAATCGTTGACTCAAAGTGGCGGTTCATGTGTTGCAGGAGCGGATTAGCCAAGGAAAGACAGGTTTTACCATCCTGTCCATGGATGACCAGGGTAGCGGGGTCTGGATGCTCGCCATATACGAGAAGGACGATCATCTGGCAATTGCATTTATCTGTACCGTGGTGCGGGCAGGGACAATCCGCATGAGTCAGGCGGGCCGCCTGCAAATCAAACGTTTGTACAACGCGAAAGCCGGCGCCTGTCAATTGTTGATTGACGAAGGCCAGAACTTGATCGCCGATCTGATCAAGAGCCAAAAATGGAATCAAGGCACTCATTTCGCATCCTGTTGTTTTTAGTATAGATGGATGGATGTGAATGCCATAGCGCTAAATCCCCCATTCAGCGATAGGCATTTTTGCTTATGAGTGGAATGTAAGATGAAATTGGACCATCCGCTCAAAACAAAATAAGGGCTGCCCCAAATGACAGCCCCTTAGTAGAGGAGAGATGCAATTGTATTAAAGGTTCAGACTGTCGCCAGAATCAGTAAGCCCATTGCTACCACGCCACCACCAAGCGCCAGTCGCACCCATTCTTTATGATTCAGATTCCAATGTGCAATGCGATTCAACGTCGGGCGGGCGGAGGCGGCAACGAGAATTATCACCAATGGCAGGACAAAGATAAAATTGTAGAGCACGAGGTAACTATACCCAAGCAATGCCGAAGGTTGAAGAGCCAGCAGACTGAGCACGCCCAAGTAGACCGCACCACTGCATGGTACAGTGCACAGACCGATCAGGAAGCCTCCAACGATCAGAGCGGGAACTGTGGCCTTTTTTGCCATCTCGCGCGCCGTCGTCCCGATTTGAGGCGGGGCTTGCAATCGCCATCCCATATCTGGGAGGAAAAAATCCTTGAGCATCCACAAGCCAAACAGGATGGCGACTAACGCGCCGATTCGAGCAGGGAGATGTTGTCGCGTGAAGAAATCTACGGTTTTGAGCAGGCCAACGCCAAGAGCAAGATACGTTAGAAAGACCGCGGCAATGTAGATGCCGCCCTGACCGAGCAGGCGGGCGCGAATAGCGTTGAGGCTCTGCTCGCCTGCCTGCATGGTAGCCAGCATGGCTGTAATGAAGAGTAACAAAACCGTAAACGCGCAGGGATTGATGCCATCCACTGCCGCCGCAATAACAACTGTGGGCAAAGTTATTTTGGGCAGATACATCTGCATGGCTTCAGCCGGCGCGTTGGGATGCCATGAACCTGTCAGCGCCATCGCGCCCACAGCCACGATAGCCAGCGCAGAAAGAACGATAATGCGACGAAGTTGCGTTGTGGTTGCCATCCGCGCTTATCCTTCGACGACGATTTGGCCGTTCATGGTCGGGTTGGCGCGACCGCCACAACAAATATCACAGTAGAAAGTGTAGGTTCCCGATTTCTTGGGCGTGAAGGTGACGGTATTGGAACTTTCAGGTTGGGCGACGACATTCGCGCCAAGTTCATCCACGGCCCATTGATGCTTTCCGCCGCCATCCGTGTGAGCCGAATTATCCATGCTGGTCAGGCGGATGGTCACTGGTTCGCCGACTTTGACGCGGATTTCTTTCTTATCGAAGCCGTCCATGCCAGCGGCAATATCAATCACGTTGCCTGCCATCGGCGCAGGCGGCGGACGGAAGAATGCGGACTTGATGTAATAGCCGGCCAGCCCGAGCACGCCTATGACGATCACGGCAAAGATCGTTGAGCGAATGCGTTTTTTTCGCAGTTGAGTTTCTTTGTGAATTTGGCGAGCGGATTTTTTCATTTGCTTCATCCTATTGAATGACTTGAGTTTAGCGTTGCCAAAGGTAGAAAAACCTTTGGACGCGGATTACACGGATACTCACGGATTTTTCTTATAAAAATCTGCGTAAATCCGTGTTCAGATTTTGGTTCTTGAATCAATTGTGCCTAAATTTTCTGGCTTATAGGCTTTCAAAACGAACTCTAAACTCAAGTGAATGAGTTTAAAAATTAAGCGGCAACCAGTTCTGCGCGGTATTCGTGGCGGCCGTCGTTGCCAGCGCGGGATACCGCTTCGATCATAAGTTTCGGCGATACTTTCTGGCTGTCAAAGCTGACCTCTGCAATTGCCAGGTTCAAATAAATATCCACAAAATAAACGCCATCCAATGAGAGAAGGCTGTTGCGGACGCGTGTGACGCAGTTCTGACATCCCATTCCCCCGATTGCCAACACGGCAATGTCGGCCTTGCGAACTTCATCGGTGGTTGCATTCTTGTAGATTGGCTCGACATAACAAATTTCGTCCATCTTATTGCTCCTTATATTGTTTGTTTGCTTATTTTGCGCGGCAGGAATGCCAGCAAAGACAGACTGACAACCAGGCCGAATATCGCAACGACCTGCGACTGCGTCAGGCCGAAAGCGAGGATTTGATACGAACTGGTGAAAGCCAGGAAGAAGCGCTCGAGACTGTACAGAGTCAAATAGACGAGGAACAATCTTCCGTCCGGCCAGTTGCGTTTTCGCAATTGCCAGAGCAGGGCGAAGATGCCCACATTCACGATCAATTCATAAACCGGCATGGGCGTATAGTAGACGCCGAGTTGTGGCACCATGACATTCGGACTGGTATAAGCAAATCCGAACGGGCCGTTGGTCGGCTTGCCCATCGCGTCGCCGGTGATGACACACGCAATCCGGCCAATTGCCTGCGCGAGAACCAGACCTGGCGCGCCAGCATCCAGTAACCTGGGGAATCGCCAGCCTCGTTTCCAGGACAGGAAAGCGGCTACCATTAAACCGCCAATGATCGCGCCCCAAATGGCGAGTCCGCCCTCCCAGATATAGAAGGCGCGGATGGGATTGGCCGCAAATTCATCCGACCAGTGATCGAGCACGTGGAACAAGCGCGCCCCGATCAACCCGCCGATGATGATCCAGACTGCGGCATCGTAGATGTCATCCTTCTTAAAGCCTTTGCGCCCGGCCTCGCGCGCCACCAGCCAGACTCCGACAACGATTGCAACCGTGAGAATCAAACTATACCAGCGCAGAGCAAAGTGGCCGATCATGAAAATTATGGGATCAATGGAGATTGTGAACATGATTATCTGAAACCTCACGACTTAAATATTTTCCAGGAGCAAATGCCCCTGCAAATAACCAGGATGGCGATGCGCAACCCCGTTGCAATCAACAGACCGAGGTTCAGGCCAAAAAATGGAAGTATCAACAGGCCCACCAGCGGGAGGGCGCACATCCAGATGATGATGGCAAGCGCCATATCATCGAAGCGGCTGACAAAGTTTCTCAACATGGCATCTCCTTTGCGGCGGGCCTGTTCCGGCGCGCTAATAAGACCTGATTTGAGATCTTATTTGGTCCTGCCCGCGCTGGGAAGCGGAGCAGAAGCCAGGAAACCCCATCGTCCAAGCCGCGGTGTTAACCAACCATCCACGCCCGAGTAGAGTCCGGCAGATGTGAAAAACAGAGCCGCAAAGACCGGAACATAGATAATTGCCG
>JAJYOO010000287.1 GCA_021796155.1 Chloroflexota bacterium | reverse complement strand
CCCCAACCGGCCCGCACCGCGCCAGTTTCCACATCTCATCCGCATAGGACTCCACGATCTCCTCAAGGATATTCAGTTGTTAACGTCCGATGACTTCCACGATGTGCTCAAGGTCGACAGGTAGATTATACGCTCACAAGCCAAAGGTATAATTACATCAATGAACCCCAACTTTTATGTCCGCGACATTCCCATCTACGGCGACGCGATCCTCGCGCCGATGGACGGCTATTCCGATTGGCCGTTCCGTTCGCTCTGCCGCGGACTTGGCTCGGCCATGAGTTACACGGAATTTGTCCAGGTTGAGCGCATCCTGGCAAAGCATGAACGGAAGAATGCAAAATTATATTTTGAAGAAAACGAGCGGCCGGTCGTCTTCCAAATTTACAGCGACGATCCCGATTTGCTTTTGAAAGCCGCGTTGAAAGTCCAGGAGTTGAAGCCAGACATCATTGACATCAACATGGGCTGCCCAGCAAAGAGTGTTGCCAGCCGCGGTGCAGGCGTCGGTCTGATGCGAACACCGTTGAAAATCGCACACATCTTCAAAAAGTTAAGCGCTGTGCTCAAAGTTCCGATCACCGGGAAAATCCGCCTGGGATGGGAAGACTTCCGCAGTTATAAACTCGTCGCACGAATTATCGAAGAGAACGGCGGCTCGTTGATCGCCATCCACGGGCGGACTAAGGAACAAAATTATGGCGGCCAAGCCGATTGGGACGCAATCGCGGAAGTCCGCGCGGCGGTGAAGATTCCCGTCATCGGAAACGGCGATGTAAAAACCGTCGCCGACATTCAACGCATGAAGGACCACACCGTCTGCGACGCGGTGATGATTGGCCGCGCCGCCGTCGCCAACCCGTGGATCTTTTCGGGACTGGACCGCCAACGGGTCCCGCCCGAACGAGTCCGCCAGACGATGCAGGAACATCTCGAACGAAATATCAAATTTTATGGTGAGGAAGACGGTCAGCGTCTCTTCCGCAAACACGCCATCCAATATTTATTGTTGAAGACTTTGACAAGGGAGGAACGCAAGGACATTTTGCGCCAGCGTCCCTCGAACGAATTCCTCGCACTGCTCGATCAAATCTATTTATCCATTCCGTCCCCAGCGTAAACAGAACATAAATTCTGTTATACTCGACCCATGCCAAAAACTCATACTCGCTACGTCTGCCAGGAATGCGGACGCGTGTCCGCGACCTACATGGGAAAATGTCCGCAATGCGGATCGTTCAACAGCATGGTCGAGGAAATCGTTCATGATGAACCGCTGACGAAAAGCCCCGCTTCGGTGCGCGGACTGACGGGCCGGTCCCAGCCGAGGCCGATCAGCGAAATCAGCGGCGATGTGGAAGACCGCATCCCGCTTCCGATGGCTGAGTTTGCGCGCGTGCTTGGTGGCGGAATTGTGCCCGGCTCGATTGTATTAGTTGGCGGCGATCCCGGCATTGGCAAGTCAACGTTGATGTTGCAAATGGCAATGGAGATGTCAACAAAGAAACGCGTATTATATGTTTCAGGTGAAGAGTCTGAACGACAGATCAAAATGCGTGCATCGCGCCTCGGCAATAGCAAAAAAGAATTTCCGGCAAATTTATTGCTTGTCACCGAAACAAATCTAGAAATCATCCTCAATCACGTCAATGAAATCAAGCCCGATTTGTTGATCGTCGATTCGATCCAAACCGTTTATCTTTCTGAATTGGATTCATCCGCGGGTTCGGTATCACAAGTTCGTGAATGTTCCTCACAATTGCGCGAGCTTGCCAAGTCAAGCGGCATTTCCATTTTCACTATCGGTCACGTGACAAAAGAAGGCGCCATCGCCGGTCCGCGCGTGCTCGAACATATTGTGGATACCGTTTTATACCTCGAAGGCGACCGCTTCCAGGCTTATCGTTTGTTGCGCTCGGTGAAGAATCGTTTCGGCGCGACCTCCGAAGTCGGTGTATTTGAAATGCAGGAACACGGACTCGCGGAAGTGACCAATCCATCCGAGGCATTTCTCGCGGAACGGATGATCAATGCGCCCGGCTCGTCTATTGCTGTGACAATGGAAGGGACGCGTCCGATCCTCGTTGAGATTCAAGGATTGACATCTCCGACTCAATTTGGCAACGCGCGTCGCACGCCAAACGGCGTGGACTTCAATCGGCTTCTGCTTATCGCGGCTGTACTCAGCCGACGCGTTGGACTCAAGCTCGGCGAGCAGGATGTTTTCGTCAATGTTGTTGGTGGCATTCAAATTGATGAACCCGCAGCTGACTTGGCTATCGCTGCGGCGATTGCCTCTTCATGGAAAGACGTTGCTGTCCGCGCCGAGGCTGTCTTGATCGGCGAAATTGGCCTCGCTGGTGAATTGCGTATGCCCGGCCAAATGCAGACGCGTCTGCGCGAGGCGTCCAAACTTGGATTCAAAACCGCTATTGTTCCAAAAGCCATCCACAAAGGCGAAGGCTGGCCGAAAGATATCGAGATTATCGAAACACGTTCCATTCAACAAGCTTTGGATGCCGCGTTGGTCTCGCAAACAGAATTGCCAAAAGGCCGCAAGGTCGCTTAACCCTTTTCCCTTTCTCCCTTATGCCATCGCCTTTTATGCCGAGGGGATTTTATTTTGCAACCAACCCATTTCTCCTTCCGTATACACCACAGAAGGAGATTTCCCATGAACTACAAAGTTATTTCAAGTGTCCTTATCCTCGCGCTTAGCACACTCGCGTGCGGATTCAGCTTTTCGATTCCGCAGGCACCCACACCTGGACCAGATGTCACAGATAATATAACGGTATCCGCTCCGCAGTCCGGAGCGACGCGCCTGACCGTCGCATTTGGTGCAGGCGATTTGAATTTATCCGCTGGCGCGAAAGATTTCGTTGACGGCACAGCCACATACAATGTCCCCGATCTAAAACCACAAATCATCACACAAGGCAGTGATATTCAAATCAAACAGGGCGAGCTTAAGAACTTTGCTTATCCTAACCAAATGCACAACAAATGGGACCTCCAACTTGGCAGCTCGCCAATGGATTTAACAATCAATGCTGGCGCATATAACGGCACATATGAATTGGGCGGCCTGTCGCTCACCAGTCTGACCGTCAAAGATGGCGCGTCGAATGTGAAGATGTCATTCACTCAACCAAACACAAGTGACATGTCACTCTTCCGCTATGAAACTGGCGCTTCAACAGTGAAGTTGAACGGACTCGCCAATGCAAATTTCAACACAATGATCTTCAACAGCGGCGCGGGCGATTACACGTTGGATTTTTCCGGGACGCTCAAGCGTGATGCAACCATCACCATTTCCAGCGGACTCAGCAATTTGATTTTGGTCATTCCACAAAATATTCACGCCATTGTCACAACTGAAAGCGGCTTGTCAAATGTTAATGCCGGGCCAGGATGGGGCCAAAATGGAAATGTTTACACTCAAAGCGGCTCTGGCTCAACGCTGACGTTCATCATCAAGACCGGCGCAGGCAACTTGACTCTCACACATTAAAAAGGGCATTTTTGTGCCTTCTGACTCAAATTAAAACCGGCTTAAAAATCGGAGTAAAAGGTCATATTTGCTCCGTGACCTCTATCACTTGCCTCACAATACTGGAAACCATAAAATCGTGATAGCAGGCAAGTATTATCGGTTTAATGTTCCCTTGAGAAGGAAGGACACCATGCAAATCACTCGTCAGGCGGACTATGCAGTACGTGCAGTTCTATATCTGGCCAAGCTGGGCATTACAGAACGCGCGGCCACAAGCACAGTGGCAGAAGAGCAGCGCATTCCACCTTCATTCCTGGCCAAGATCATTTCGCAGTTGTCCATCGCGGGACTACTGCACACATCCCGCGGAGCACGCGGCGGCGTGACGCTGGCCCGGGAGCCAAAAGAGATTTCACTCCTGGAAGTCATCGAAGCAATAGACGGTCCCATCCAGCTCAACGAATGCGTTGGCGAGGACGCGTTATGCACGTTCGATGGCGAATGTCCGCTCCGCCCCGTTTGGTGCGAGGCGCAGGATGAACTGGTAAAACGTCTGAAAAGCACAACCTTCGAACAATTGCTGGTTCAATCTCAAGCTGCATAATCGGGGGGCACACCCACACACGACCTCCCGGAACCGGGAGGTCGTGTTCATGTTAGGGAAAATTCCATGAATAAATCGCATCG
>JAJYOO010000286.1 GCA_021796155.1 Chloroflexota bacterium | reverse complement strand
AATCATCGAGCGGCTTGAGCGCAAAGTTGGAATATTCCGATGGCAACGAGTTCATCATCTGCATCCATCACATTGGATGTGTCACCGTCCACCATCAACGGTCAACGATCAACATGGATTTATGCTCTCGTCGCTCCATTTCCAACCGTAACGGATGGCGTGACATTAGATGAACTCAAAGCCGCGTGGCATGGAAACTCTTCCACTGGGAGAGGGGTTTTGTGGATGACGGATTCAACTCTGGCAGCATTCACAGCACTTTGGGGCGCGCCCGCTAGCGGGTCCGTGAAAGTTGCGCCCTCCGATCAATTGATTGATGACGCGTGGAGGAATCTTCCATCGTGGGGAATCGTCCCGTTTGAATCGCTCGATCCAAAATGGAAAGTCTTGACCGTTGACGGTCAATCGCCGATTCATAAGGATTTTGATGCAAGTAAATATCCGCTGCAAATCACATTCGCTTTGCAATCCTCCCAACCCTTCAACCTTCAAACCTTCAGACTTCCTCCATCCAATCACGATGCGTCCAAATTGACCACGATCATCATGACCGGCACAACTTCATTGGTGAATGCGATTGCATATCAAATGGAAGTCAAGGGCATTGATTATCCCGCGCAGGATATCGGCGGCATTTTGCGTCAAGCGGACATCGTGCATGTGAGCAACAAGACTTCGTTTGCGCCGAATTGCCCGGCTCCAAATCCGGATGATCGGTGGCCGCGGTGCAGCGACCCGAAATATATTCAATTGTTTCTTGATAACAACATCAATGTCGTCGAGCTGACCGGCCCGCATATTTTGGATGATGGCGTCAATCCATTTTTGTTCACGCTCAATCTTTATAAGCAAAACAATATTCGATATTATGGCGGCGGAGCGAATCTGAATGAAGCGCGCCAACCGTTATTGATCACGAATCATGGCAACAAGATCGCGTTTATCGGATGCAACCAAGGCGAACCGCCTCAGCCGCTTGCTACGGATTATCAAGCCGGCGCGAATCCATGCGATTACAAACAACTTGCTGTGGAAATTGGTCAGGTGCGCGCACAAGGCTATCTGCCGATTGTCACGTTCCAATACAAGGAAGGTTTCTCGCCGCAAGTGATGCCGTGGCAGTTGAATGACTTTCGCCAGGTCGCGGACGACGGCGCGGTCATTGTCAGCGGAAGCCAATCGCATGTGCCGCTTGAGATGGAATTTTATAAAGGTGCGTTCATCCATTACGGCTTGGGAAATTTCTTTTACGATCAAATGGGCAACCAGCCGCCCGACCCGACCCGACCTTATCTTCCGCCTTTACCTGCACAGCGTTGGGAATTCATTGATCGCCATGTGATTTATGATGGTCGTTACATTAGCACTGAACTGTTGACCGCCATGCTGGAAGATTACGCGCGTCCGCGCCCGATGACTCCCGATGAACGCGCCGCGTTTTTAACCGCTTACTTTGGCTACAGCGGATGGCTTCCGCTCATCCCGACGCCTGCGCCGGAGCAAACGCCGACGTTGTATCCTTTATTAAATTTTGATCTGTTGCCAACTCATACGCCGATTCCAAAAGTCACACCCACGCCGTAGGTCATGTGAAAACGTAACCTGCTTATTATCTTGTAATCGTCAGCGTATATCCGCCATCCACATGAATGGTTTGTCCAACGATCATCTTCGCGGCGGGCGTGCATAAGAAAGCAACAACTCCTGCAACATCTTCCAGCGAAACCAATTTCTTTGTCGGAACCGATTCGATAAATTTCTGCAAAATGGCTTCCTGTCCGCCCATGGATGCGAAGTGATGCAGCGCGTCCGTCTCGACTACGCCCGGCGACACCGCGTTGGCGATGATATTCTTCGGCGCCAACTCCACGCCGAGATAGCGCGTCAATGACTCGAGCGCGGCTTTGCTCGCACCGACCACGACATAATCCGGAATCACGCGTGATCCACCCGCGCTCGAAATGCTGACAATATATCCGCCGCCGCGTTTTTCCATCAGCGGGACGGCACGTTGAGCGGCGAATAACAACGCACGCGCATTGATGTTCATCGTCCATTCCCAGCCTTTGGGTTTTTGCTCCAGTGCGGGACGGTTGTAACCTGATGCTGCGTTATGGATGAAAATATCCAATCCGCCAAATTCTTTTTCCACTTCGTCGAACAAATGATTTAAGTCGTCGAGATCGCCCACATCTGCTTTGACAAGCAATGCCCGGCGGCCCAACTTTTCGATTTCGCGTGCGGTTTCTTCGGCGGGTTCGCGGTTGCGGAAAAAGTTGATGATCACATCCGCGCCGCGTTGTGCAAAATGTAAAGCGATGGCGCGTCCGATGCCGCGGCCAGAACCGGTGACAAGAGCAAATTTGTTTTGAAAAGTGTTTTCCATTACCGATTTCCGAATCTCGAATAACGAATCCCTTCAATCAAAATAAATATTCAAATCCGAACAATCAAAGCGATTTCCACAGTTTGGGCAGGTCACTTTGCAATTCTTCTCGTGCATTTCGCATCCGCAGCGATCACAAATGAACTTGTGCTTTTCATTTTGCGTTTTACTTTTTACTTCTTCACTGCCAACTTCTTCGCTTTTTACTTCATCTTCCATCTCGATCTTCCTTCCAAATAACCGGCTTCAGCAAACCCCGATTGAATTCCGCGATCCGGCTTTCGCCCAATCGTTTGACTTCCTCGATGGCTGCATCCAAATCGTTTCGCAGTCGCCCGACTTCCACGCCGCGGCAAGTTTCCGGCCATTGCTTGAGCCATCTCATGCTTCGTCCATAGACTTTGATCGCGCCCGGATAATTTCCGCGCGTGATATGCAAATATGTCACGCCCGCCTGCAAAATTCCTTGATATAACTCGCGAATTTTTCCTTTTTCGCCTTTCCATGCGGTTTCAAGCTCTTCATGTGCCTCGAAATATTTTCCCTCGTTGAAAAGAATCAACCCTTCACGCGCGTGCGGATGAAGTGCGCCATCGCATTCAGACATGCGCGGCAGTATAACACGGGGAAGACAATACTCGATAATGGAAATTCGATCTTCGGCGCTCGAATAACAAATGCGGAATTACGAATATCGAATTACGAGCATCGGTTTTTCTTCGAGTGGTAAAATTTTATTACCATGAACCGCAAGCGCTGGTTTTTGTTGGTTTCATTACTTGCCCTTATCGCGCTGGCGGTGCTTGCCTCCAGCCTGCATGATGTCCAATTCGAGCCGGCGCGGCCTTTTTCGGTTCGCTTTTCCTCGTATCCGCTGGATATCCCCCTTCCAGCCAATGCAATAGCCGATATCCCTCTTTGGAAAATCCTGTTATTTTGGGCGGGCTTTCTTGGCATTCTTATTTTATTCTTCCTCATGCTTCCGCCTGATCTCCGAAAGCGCCTCATTCGTCAGGCCATTAGTTTTGGGATTGGCATCCTGTTGTTACTCATTGCTCTTCATTACAAGCTTATTCAACTGCCAGCTTTTAATTTTGACGCTCAGGCTCCGCCCGCAGAATCACAAGCCACAAATTTAAATCCTGATTTCACCGCGCCAACGTTTCAACCGCCTGCCGTTGCGCCGTGGATGATTTACCTCATCAGTTTTGGCGTGCTGTTGGCGCTTCTTGTCCTGGCGTGGGCTGGCTACCGTTATTGGGCGCGTTCCCGGCCCCGGCAGTCATCGCGGCTGAATGACTTTGCGGCGATTGCCCGCTCTTCACTGGACGATTTGGCCTCGGGGCGCGATTGGGAAGATGTGATCATCCAGTCGTATGCGCGGATGAGCGAAGTCGTCAGCGAGAAACGCGGATTGCGCCGGGCTGAAGCCATGACGCCGCGCGAGTTTGCGGAGCGACTGCAATTTGCCGGTCTGCCCACCGATGCGGTAGGGCGGCTGACGCGTTTGTTCGAGTCGGTTCGTTATGGAGCGCGCCAATCCGAACAGGCTGATATCAATGAGGCGGTGGCCTGTCTTAATTCCATTCTGCAGGCTTGCGGAGCCGCGTGATGTACCGTCGGCGCTGGCTTCCACTGGCAGGCATGGTTTTGTTTTTAGCCGTTCTGGCTTTTTTCCTGCGCGATGTGATCTACCAGACGATCGTCGTGCCGCTGGCTTATTTGTGGTGGGTATTCCAATTTTATTACTCCCTCGTCCCGCAATTGGTCTTATGGATTTTGTTGTTGGGCGGAGTGCTTGTGATCGC
>JAJYOO010000285.1 GCA_021796155.1 Chloroflexota bacterium | reverse complement strand
CGAGGTCCAGCACGACCCGCAGGTTGTAAAAGCCGAAGATCTCGTCAAGGCAGTGAAGTCGGTCGGGTATGAAGCGCGCGAAGCGACGTTCTAAGTTGGCAAAGTGGAGAGCGTGGAAATGGTTCCGCGCTCTCCGAGAGGCTTTATCGAAGTCATCCGTAGATTACGCGTGATGAACGCAGATTTTTTCGCTGAATTTCTTCAATCTGTGAAATCTGCCAAATCTGTGGATAAGGTTTGAATGAGGTGCAAGACGAACAAAATCAGATCGCTATTTTCCAATTTACAACAGCGCCGCAAACTGCTGACCATCACCAGCGGCACATTGATTGTCATCGCGTTCGGCACAGATTATTTCTTCGGCTGGCGGATGATCTACAACATTGCGATGATCGCGGCGGCATTGATCGCGGGCTGGGACATCGGCATGCGCGCCGTTGTCAGTTTGCGAAACCGTCACATCAGCATCGAACTGCTGGTCACGATTGCTATGCTTGGCGCGCTGTGGATCGGCGAATATTGGGAGGCCGCCGCAGTGCCCTTTCTCTTCATCTTCGGCGCGTACCTCGAAGCGCACACACTCAGCCAGACGCGCAAAGTCTTGAGCGGACTTCTTGACCTCGCGTCCACAATCGCAGTCGTCGTGCGCGACGGCAAACAAGTAGAAGTGCCGCCGAGCGAAGTCGCATCGGACGAAATCGTGCTGGTCAAGCCTGGTGCGAAAATCCCCGTGGACGGCGAAGTGATGGACGGTCGCTCTGCTGTTGATGAAAGCACCATCACGGGCGAACCCATACCCGAAGAAAAATCAATCGGCTCGAAAGTCTTCGCGGGAACCGTCAATCAAAACGGTTTGCTCAAAGTACGCGTCACTGGGGTCGGCACGGACACCACACTGGCACGCATCATCCGCCGCGTGGAGGAAGCCCAGGACGAAAAAGCGCCCACGCAGCGTTTCATCGAACGATTCGCAAAATGGTACACGCCATTCATCATCGTTCTCAGCATCGTGGCCTACATCGTCAGCCGCGACATCGAACTCGCGCTCACGTTGCTTGTTATCGGCTGCCCAGGCGCGCTCGTCATCTCCACGCCCGTCTCGGTTGTGGCGGGCATCGGACGCGCGGCAAAGAGCGGCATACTCATCAAAGGTGGCAAGTATCTCGAGAATGCCGGGAAAATTTCTGCGTTGGCATTGGACAAGACTGGCACGTTGACTCAAGGCAAGCCGCGCGTGACGGATGTGATTCCGCTCGCTTCATCCTCGGACTTTGGTCTGCCCGCTATTGGAAGTTGGGACTCAGCCCAGGCATCTGTCCTGCGCTGGGCAGGTATCGTGGAGGCAGGCTCGGAGCATCCGCTGGCGCATTCGATTTTGTCCGCGGCCGAATCGCTGGGTGAAATCCCCGCGGCGCAAAGTTTCAACGCGTTCACTGGTCGCGGTGTGAAGGCGCGCTATGACGGCCACATCATCGGCGTTGGGACTCTCGAATTGATGAATCAGTTGAATGTTCGAGTTGACGATCAAGCCCGCAACGCGCTGACCCACTTGAAGTCCGAGGGCAAGACCGCGGTGCTGGTTGCGCTCGATGGAAACATTATCGGCATTCTCGGCATTACCGATCCGATCCGCGAGACGACTACATCAATGATTCGGCGATTGAAAGAAGTTGGATTGAAACGAATCGTCATGCTCACGGGCGACGACAGCTTGACCGCGCAGAACATCGCACGTCAGGCTGGTATCGAAGATGTGCGCGCCGAGTTGCTGCCCGACGATAAACTTGCCGCCATCCGCGATTTGCAAAAAGATGGTCACATAGTCGCAATGGTCGGCGATGGTATCAACGACGCACCCGCGCTCGCTGCGGCAGACATCGGCATCGCTATGGGCGCGGCTGGCACCGACATTGCCATCGAAACCGCTGACGTTGCATTGATGTCCGATGACTTGATGAAACTGTCCGATGCGATACGCCTTTCAAAAGCCACCCTGCGAAATATCTATCAAAATGTCTTCATCGCTCTTTTGACTGTTGCAATTCTGCTATTGGGTGTGTTATTGGGTCAGGTCAACATGGCGGGTGGGATGTTGATCCACGAGACCTCAGTGCTGATTGTGATCCTGAACGGGATGCGACTGTTACGAGAACACCCGCATCAACAAAATCCTTTCATATTCCATCTCGCGCGCCAAGTTTCAACAAAACAGTAATAGTTCTTCATTTCGCAACGAACCCCGTTTCTCGAAATATGCATTAGTCTATGGTGATAAATATAGCGACGGATGGAAGTAGGTGATAGTTCGAAGGTTTTACCAGCCTGATAATAAGTGATACATCACTTCATGCTCGACGATTGGAACATTCAAAAAACACTTCTCAATTGATGGAAGGACGCACGAGCTTTGTCATTGCACATCGACTGAGCACGATCCGTGATGCGGATAATGTGGTGGTCATCAACAATGGCGAGATCGTCGAACAGGGTAACCATAATCAATTGCTTGAGAAGCGTGGCTTTTGTCATCATTTGTATATGAACCAGTTCAAGGGGCAGATAATTTAGAACGCAAATCCTGGATTAGTAAACTATTTGATCAATCAACGAGACTCGCTTGTTATTAGTCTACACTAGGGATGCGCGTTTTTATGTTAACGAATTAACAAGTAATGGCACGGAGATTCGTTTCTGTTGTGATACGTGTAATCCGCTCTAGGCTTTGCGGGTTCTGGCCGCGCTTGAGGCAAGCGTTACATTTATGAACTGGAGGAAGATATCCGGCAAGGACAATAGAAGTGTATTATCGTAGTAATAGCTCAATGCAAAGATTCGAATGACGTTTGTGGTTTCCTGTGTTAAAGATTGCGCGTAGCCACTAATGTATCAACAAACAAACACTAACACACCAAAGTAATTAACTTGAGCACAGATTACGCTCGCAAGCAGTTGGCTCAGACTGCCAGTTTCCGCAATCCGAACAAGCTAACTAGCAGCCCAAGCAGAAGAGTCATCGCTCCACTGAAAAATGGATAATCAATGTTGATGTCGTAGATATAGCCACCCCAAAGCAGACCGACCACGCGTCCCAGACTGGTAAATGCGCTGTTCAACCCCATGACCGATCCTTGATGTTCACCGGCAAAGTTGGAAATGTAAGAGTTCAGGGCGGGACCGATCAGAGCTAGTGTGAGGATAAAGAATCCAAGTGCAAGCAGGGTGGTGATGTAATCAATAGCTATGGCGACTAGAGCAAAGCCAATGGCGCCCCCAAGCAAACCAATGTGGATTAGTGATAGTTCGCCGAGTTTTTTTTGTCAGCGGGCCAACCAAGATCCCTTGCCCAATGATGAGAACAATTCCCATTACCATCCAGATTGAGCCAACTTGTTTGGCGTCAAAGGCTAACTTGTCCACGGCGTAGAGGCCAATCATGCCTTGAAAGTTGGTCATGTCAAAACTCATGATGAAAATGAGTAAAAGCAAAATTCCCGCGGGGCTGAGGAGGACGCGCAGATAGATATCGAGGGTGCGTGGGCGGGGAGAGTGCGCCGCACCTGATTTAACGGAAGCAGTCTCATGATTTGGATCTGTCTCGTTTAACGGAGACAATTCAGCCATCGAGGTTGAGGCGGGGCCCGATTCTGGCAAAAGGAAAATGACAAGCAAAAGCGCAATGAAAGCGAGTCCTGATCCAACGAAAAATGGCAGGGAGAGTGAATCCGTGGAAAGGTATCGGCCCATAATCGGCCCAAGGACGATTCCCAGTCCGACCATCGCGCCGAGTTGCCCCATCCCTTTGCTTTTCTCTTTTTGTTCGGTGCTTTCGCCGATGTATGCCATCGCGGTGGGTTGTGTGGCGGATGACAGGATGCCAGAGAGCGTTCGCGCAAGAAAGAGTATGAGGAAACTTTGTGCGAGGCCGAACAGGAAGAGCGTGATGGTGTAACCGAGCACGCCAATGGCAAGGATGGGCTTACGCCCGTAACGGTCAGAGATGATGCCCCAGATGGGCGCGCAGATGAGTTGCATCGACGAGTAGGTGGATATCAACCAACCAAGTTCCGTGCCGCCCACGCCGAATTTTTCAATAGACCTCTTGCAAAAGTCATAGTTCAGGCTTGAGTTCCAAATTATAAATAGCCGCAATCAAATTGAAGCGCAACCCAAAGCGTTTTCGCCGATTACGGTAGCGTTCGCTCAAAATC
>JAJYOO010000284.1 GCA_021796155.1 Chloroflexota bacterium | reverse complement strand
CGTTTTATTACGGCAATCCTTTTATTCTAAAAATCGACACAAATGTTTTTGTTCAACCTAATAACGATGACTTAACGAAAATGCCATACTTAGAAGGTTTGAAGTTTTTTGCTACCAAGTATCACAGAGAACAAGTAGAAGATGAAGTTAGCGATAACGTTCAACAACTCTATCTTCTCCAAGTACATAACTACTATAAAAATCAGTTCTACCTAAGCCTAGTTAGAATTAGATTATGGTCTCTGCAACTTAGTGTAATTGCCTTAGTTATCGAGCTTATTTATTTGCGTGTTTATCCTTGGTTAATGACACTTCTAAGGATATATAAATAAAGCAAATTAATGCAATTGCAGCAGCTCTTAAATCAAATAGCCCCGCACAAGAACGTGTGCGAGGCTATAGTTTAGAAAACTATTTGGAATGGACAACGGTCGCCTGCTTTGCCCACGTCAGCGCGGTCATCATCGTTGAAAAACCAAGCGTGTTGATGCCAAGCATGATGGCATGTTCAATTTCCGCGGCGGACGCGCCCGCGTCCAAGGCGCGATGTGCATGTGACTGAACCGCACTCTCGGATTTTGTCGCGGCGGCCATGCCCAATTTGATTAGTTCGCGCGTTTTGATATCCAACGGCCCGGACGAAGCCGTGATCTCCCCAAGCTTTTCGTACGCTTCATAAACCTCCCGATGATCCTGTCGAAACTGCTGGTACGGTTTTGGAAGTTGACTCATCTCTGCCTCCTTGATTATTTTGATTCAATGTCATTCTGAGCCACGGAGCGGCGAAGAATCTCAAATAACAATCTCTTGAATGTTATTTTGAGACCCTTCGGCTTCCGCTTCGTCTCGCTTCGCTCGCTCAGTGTCCGCTCAGGGTGACAATTGATTCTATTTAGACGGATGATTTATTATCGCGCAGATTTCTGCCTGTGCAGACTTGATTAAATAATAACCATCATTGGCGCATGTGCGACATAAAACCGCGCCGTCCGTAACGACCTCGCGCTCGTTGATGATCTCCTCCCCACAATAATCACAATTGACACGCACAACGGGTTTGCTCATCAACTCTTCCAATGTTGGATGAAGCGCGACCTCCTGAATTCGCAGCAACTCTTCATCCGGCATGATTTGATAGCCTTCCAACTGCGCGAAATAATGACGCGGTTCATGCAGAGCATAAATCAGAGCGCGTTCTCGAACATCCAGCGCTGGCGAAATGCGGACAGCGCGTCCGGTCCTAACGTCCGCGAACGTGGCCGCGATCTTGCCCAAGTCATTGACCCGCAGCGTGCGATGCCCCACAGTTGCGCCGGTCGCGACCTCGATTCCATCCGCAAAACAGCCGTCGCTTTCGACGATCACAAGCGCAGTGCTTTTGTTGACCGGCGCGTCCAAACCTAAAGCCGCCAATCCCGCCAGGCCAATGCGCGCACCCAAAACCTGGCGCGGGCAAAGATGCTCGTGCCGCGCCGATGAACTTTTGAGCAAGTCAGATAATGAAGGAGACACTTTACCCTCCGGCGATTCAATCCGTGTACAAAATCAAATTTCCGTTCGAGTTCACTTCGACGCGCAGCGCCCGCAAAGCTTTCAGCGCGGGGCCGCGCAAAACATTTCCATTCGCATCATACCGCGATCCGTGGCACGGACACTCAAATCCGCTGTCCTTTTGTTCGACAGTGCAACCCAGATGCGTGCAGACCAGACTCAAAGCCGAGAATCCATTTTGGTTGTGGATGAGAAGCGCCGGAACGTCCGGGACATTTGAGCGGCTACCGATTGGATAGTTTGCAGCCGGCCCAAGATCGAATTCCGTTTTGACGGGCAGCTCGGTCTGGTAATCCAAAAAACGAAACAACGCGCCAACACCCAGGGCACCACTGATGGTCAGCAAAGTGGTGGTGGTGATTTTCAGAAAATCGCGGCGAGTTAGATCAGGCATAGTTTTCATCATGTCGTTGCGAGGGCGTCCTGAGCGGAGCATAGCGAAGTCGAAGGATCGCCCGAAGCAATCTCCCATTTTGCGCGGGGATTGCTTCGTCGCTCGGTCTCGACCCTGAAAGGGTGCAGGGCGTTACGCTTCGCTACTCGACCATCGTTCCTCGCAATGACGGGTTAATCATCTTTGCACCGAATGGCAGGTGTGACAATACGCGGACGATTGATCAATTCCATTCTGCGTGCAGCCGCTGCCCATCACCGGTCGGAAAGTAAAAACCTGGCCGGTGGCTTTACCAACCAGTTGGTACGTCCCATCCGGCAAAACGCGCGTGTTCCACAACGGCTCGCCTTGGCCGGTCACGAGAATCGTATCACCGACTTTCAAGTCCACAACCGGATTAAGTTGTGCCAGTCGAAATGCAATATCGTTTGGATCTGTCAATGTTTTGGTTTGCGGCAATTGTGTCGGCGTGCCATGACAAGTTTGGCATTGAATATACTGAATTTCTTTTTTGTTCGAATGAATATCGCCATCACCCATCGCCTCGGTACGCGTGTGGCAGTCAATGCAGTCCAATGTATATTCACATTTCGTGAATTGGGCAATCGGCTGGTAATAGTCTTGTAGTCGGTTAGTTGGATGGTCAGATCGTCCGACGAAGGTCATCGTCCGCAAATCGTAGTTGCCGCGGTTATGACACGTATTGCATTGGGTGTACGGAATAGCCGTGGTTAGCTCATGAATCTGGCCTTTCGGAAACGATTCAACATCTGGAGTATGACACGCCGCGCAGCCAGTCAACCGATCAAATTGCGAACCTGGCAATGGCTGTGCATTGATATGGCAATTCAAACAATCCGCCGCAAACTTTAATACAGAAGGATTGGTTTGCTTCGTCGGGTCAAAAACCTGAAGCGCTGACAGGCCGGTCGTCGTTGTGATTACGTCGTCGGTCACCGCGTGGATGCCGAAGCGGGCTGTCAAATCCGGTTCCACGCCGAAGGTATATAAAATATTTGCAATCGCACCCGCGTATGTGGATTGGACACTCGTCATCACGCGCTGGATGTGGTCATTATTATCCGCGGCGGTTCCTGAATGACAATTGCTCCCACCACATGACTCTTGAACGACTGACAGGTCCGATGGATTTGCTCCGCCGCGCATCGTGCTATGCGCCAGGTCGGCATTCAAGGCCAATGCCTCCCCACCATGACAAATCACACAACCAAACGTTTTGACCGGATGCGATGGACTGATTTCCCGCAGGTCACTATGACAGGTAAGGCAATATTCCGGTTTGCCGGTCAGTGTTGGAATCAAAACGACCGGTGTGGGCTGGCGAGAATTCGTCCACCAGGCCGCAACCACGGCAAACAAAAGAATAGCGGAACCTAATGCAACCAAACGTTTCATAACTTGTCTAATGTCACCCTGAGCGTAGCGAAGCGAAGTCAAAGGGTCTCCGCCGCAGAGCGGCGAGATTCTTCTCTCCCTGCGGTCGCTCACATCGTCCCGATGTCCTTCGGGAGAATGACAGTGTTTCTAAGATGCAGGCAAATTTCCAAGAATAGTCAGAAAGATCACCAATAAAGCAATAACCGCCAAAACAATTTGCGCCAACCGATTAGAACGAGGAAACCACTTTCCCAATTCGTCATCGGTCGGCTTTGGAAAAATATAAGGGACCAATGCAAGCACAGCCAAAACAATCAACGGAACAAGCACGCCCCAAATGAACGGATCTCCCCACTTGAGCATTTGCTGGACCCAAAGGAAAAACCACGGCGCGCGCGCATCGCCAGCCATGACGGTAATATCGCTAATTGGCTGAGCAATCGGCGCAGGAACAAATGCCGCCAGAAGAATCAGGGCCGCGCCAGTCAATAGCATCGCTAAAACTTCGCGCCGCACCAATTCATTACGCGTGATGCGCTCCTTGTCAACGCGTAGAGGCGGAGGCGGGACGGCAATCCCGCCATCGCGCCGGACACGGAATGCGTGCCAGACCATAAGAATGATCGCGAAAAGCGTAAGTCCGAAAATGTGCCAGGCGTAGAATCGGATCAAGGTGGGCAAGCCGGGTTCGGTCCCGCCAGTCAGAACGACATAAAGAGAATTCCCAATAAACGGAATCGTCTTGACGAGATTCGTCCCGACGACCAAGGCCCATTGAATCCCTTCATCCCAGCGAAGAATGTAACCGGTGAAATCAAGCAGAATCGCAAAAACGAACAAAGCCAGTCCGAGCAAATAATTGAAGCGACGC
>JAJYOO010000283.1 GCA_021796155.1 Chloroflexota bacterium | reverse complement strand
TTGTGGATCGCCCGCATCAACGCTGCGGCCCGCCTGAACGGCACAACGTACAGCCGTCTGGTGTCAGCGATGAAGAAATCGAACATCGCCCTCAACCGCAAGATGCTGGCAGACATCGCCGTCCGCGATCCGAAAGCATTCGCAGCGGTAGTCGCAACAGCAAAATAAATTTTTGAAGGTCACGCTTCAAGCGTGACCTTCAACTTTAACGGGGTAAAATAACCGCATGAACAAAATTCTTGTCGAACGCGTTCTTCCCACTGATCAAACAATCCAAATTGTTCAAGGTGACATCACGGCTGAAACCACCGATGCAATTGTCAATGCCGCGAATGAATATCTTCAGCACGGCGCGGGCGTGGCGGGCGCGATCGTTCGACGCGGCGGACAAGTCATCCAACAAGAATCGGACGCGTGGGTACGCGAGCACGGAACCGTCTCTCATTCGCATCCCGCGTGGACTTCGGGTGGACTCCTGCCCGCGAAATATGTGATCCACGCTGTTGGCCCGGTCTGGGGCGACGGTGATGAAGATAAAAAATTATCAGATGCTGTTCATGGTTCCTTGCAAGTGGCGGACGAACTAAAGTTATCTTCCATTTCAATGCCAGCAATTTCAACTGGCATCTTTGGCTTTCCAAAGGAACGCGCGGCGGGTGTGATACTTTCCACCATCAAAAATTATTTTGCCCATCACGAAACGGGAATCAAATTAGTTCGATTGGTTTTGCTCGACGACTCAACTATAAGAGCGTTTATGTCGAACTGGTCTAGCTGGTCCGACAAGTCTGACTTGTAAGACTTATTAGGAACAGGAGACCTGTTGGACTTTATGATTTCTTCTTCTCAAAACCAAAAAATCAAATTAATCCGCGCATTGACTGGTCGTCCAAAAGAGCGACGTGAAGCGAACGCGTTTCTCGCTGAGGGGATACGTCTCATCGAAGACGCATTTGCAACGGACTGGCCGTTTCGGTTTGTTTTGTATTCAGATGAATTAAGCGAGCGGGGGAATGAGTTGGTAAAAAAGTTAGAAGATAAAAAGATAGATGTTGAGAAAGTGGAAAGTAGTTTGCTTCAATCGCTAAGTGAAACTGAAACATCGCAAGGCATCATTGCTGTCCTTGATTATTCTCCACTTCCTATTCCCCACTCACTAAATTTCGTTTTAATTCCTGACTCAATTCGCGATCCCGGAAATCTTGGCACATTATTGCGCACCGCAGACGCGGCGGGAGTGCAAGCTGTTTTGATTCCGTCAGAAACGACGGATGCTTTCGCACCGAAAGTTGTCCGCGCGGGAATGGGCGCGCATTTTCGATTGCCAATATGCTCAACGAGTTGGGACGAGATTAATAAGCAAACAAAGGGTCTGCAAATTTATATTGCCGACATGGACGGTCAATCATACTGGGAAACAGATTTCCGTCAACCGCTGGCATTGATCGTTGGCGGTGAGGCAGAAGGCGCGAGCGAACAAGCACGAAAATTAGTAAATGCTTTTGTCAAAATTCCAATGGCTGGGAAAACAGAATCGTTGAACGCGGCAGTGGCCGGGTCCGTGTTGATGTTTGAAGTTTTACGACAACGTTTAAACGTTTAAACGTTCGAACGGTCCAACGAGGCAAAATGAAAATCCGTTCCATCACCTACTTCTGCAACCCCAAATATCCTTTGGATGAAAAAGTCATTCAAGCGGCTGGCGAATTTCTCGCCAAGGCTAAGTCTGCGTATGAAGCCGCGGGATATGAAGTTCAAACTATAAGACTAGCAACGATTCCCTTTCCAAAATTGCTTGGCGAGAAACGAATCAATGATCTGCCAAAGCTTGCCGAGCAGCTTGAAAAGCTTATACCCCAAATCGGTGTTGGACATCTTTCGCTTGGACCAGCTTTCCCAGAATCGCCGCACAGTTATGAAGTCATTCCCGAAGCAATTGCCGCCTCGCAAAATATATTCTTTGGCGGCGTAATGACCGATAAAAATATCGGCATATCGCTCGCGGCCATCAAAGCTTGTGCAAACGTAATTGTCAAGTCTGCGCCAATTGATCCGAACGGATTCGCCAATCTGCGTTTCGCCGCGCTGGCAAATGTCAAAGCCGGAGCGCCGTTCTTCCCTGCCGCGTTTCACAAAGGCAATCAGCCTGCCTTTGCCATCGCAACCGAGGCGGCGGATCTGGCAGTCGAAGCTTTCAGCGAAGCAAAGTCCACCGAAGATGGACGAAAGGCTTTGATTGCAAAAATTGAAAAGCATGGCAAAGCTATCGCCCGAATCTCGAACCGATTATCCAATACTCGAAAATTCGATATACGATTCGGTGGCATTGATTTTTCCCTCGCACCATTTCCCGATGACGCACATTCGCTCGGCAACGCGGTCGAAAAAATGGGCGTTCCAAAAATCGGATTGCATGGATCGCTGGCCGCGGCCGCACTTCTGACCGAAGCCGTTGACCGCGCCGATTTTCCGCACACCGGTTTCAGCGGCTTCATGCAACCTGTGCTCGAAGATTCTATTTTGGCTCGACGCGCGGCGGATAGCACACTGACAATCAAAGACCTTCTGCTTTATTCGACGGTCTGCGGAACGGGATTGGACACGGTCCCATTGCCCGGCGACACAACCGAGGATCAACTCATCCCGTTGCTTCTCGATCTTTCCGCCCTTGCGCTTCGTCTCGATAAACCGCTGACCGCGCGGCTGATGCCTGTCCCCGGTAAAAAAGCAGGCGACGCGACCAGCTTCGATTTTGGATTCTTTGCCAACAGCAGAGTGATGAGTCTCGAGGCTGAGCCATTATTAGCCCCGTTGAACAGCGGCGAGATTTTGCAGATCAAAAATCGCTAACAAGTTTGCAAGTTAGAAAGTTGGAAGGTTAACTTGCAAACTTGTCAACCTTCCAACATTTATACCCGCCAATAATCTCCCCCGCCACCTTCGCGTTTCATCAATCCAAAGCCGACCAACTCACGTCTGAGCGACGCGGTGTCTTCGTGATAGCCGCTCAGGATTTCGTTGACCTTTTTCTCGCTGTAACGTTTTCCCGGCTCAAACGCTTTGACGACATATCGCAAAACTGCTTCCAGCTTTTTGCGCTGGGCGGGAATCGTTTTCAGACTCCCATCTTTGCGTGTGTAATCAGTGATGATTTTGCGGTCGTAAGTATCGAGGTCAACATCCGCGATGGCGGCGGAGAAATCCTCGCGTGAAAGCAAGCGGCGCGTCTTTTCTTCGAGCGCCTTTTCCTCAAGGCGATAAACGTTGTAATAACTTTCCGTCTTCGCACTGACGAGGCCAACCTGAGTCAGCTTGGCAAGGTGATGCGAAACCGTCGAAGGCTTAAGCTTCAACAGTGCGGCAAGTTCTTCGACGCTGTATGCGTGTCCCGCCAGCAGACCAACGATCTTCAGGCGATTGGAATCTGCTAAAGCTTTGTAAAAGGAAACAAGTTCATCGCTCATAACTTTTTTCCTCGACAGACCCAAGCGGACGCCAATATCGCGATCCGTCGCTCTCACGGGCCAATAGACCCGCGTCAACTAAATCACGGCGCAAGCCGGCAGTATCTTCATTAAAACGTTTGATGATCGCGTTGACTTCCTTTTCCGTGTAATTAACATTAGGCTCGAAAGCCGCGACGAGATAATTCAGGATCATGCACAGCTTTGCAGTCTGAAGGGGAATCTGTTTGATCGTTCCGTCTGGATTAAGATGCGCGGCCAGGACTTTACGCGTTCTTTCATCCAAGTTGGGAGCAGGTATATACGCTTCGCGTTGATGACTGAATTGTTTTTTGGACAGCGATTCAAGCGCGTCAGAATCTAAAGCGTAAAGATCGTCCGTCTCTCGCACAACTCCAACGGATTCAAGGTACGACAGATGATCGAACGCATCGCGGAACGTCATATTCAGCTCCGAAGCAATTTGCTTGATGGTCGCTGAATGCCGCGCCAGCACGCCGATGATCCGAAGCCGATCCGCATCGGACGTGGCTTTCACAAAATCGAGCATGTTCGGGGTTTCGTTCATATTTCACATCCGTAAATCTAATTAGACGGTCATCGAATTAGATTCTAACGGGAAATTTTTGGCTGTCAAGGGTCGTCAATTACACGGTATCCGCTTCAAGGTCGGAAGGAAACGGATTGAATTGGTTTATAATTTGCTCGTAAGAGCTGGTCCCATTTCCCATTTGGAGGTGTCTTGTGGATCTCTCG
>JAJYOO010000282.1:2476-4233 GCA_021796155.1 Chloroflexota bacterium | reverse complement strand
GCCTTTTTTGTCCATGCGCCTCCTTTAGGATGAAACGAGTATACACTGAAAACAAAAATCTCCACTGCAAGAACAACAACGGAGATTTTGGGGTTTCAATTTCATCCGCGAAAATTGGCGATGAGTAGCGGACAAATTTTATGATAACTAAAATTCTTCTATCGGCTGACGACCCGCAAAGCCGGCTTCGATCTCATGCCAGTACTCGATTTTTTCTTCGCCATATTTCCAGCATAGATAAACAGGCTGTCCGTTTCGCAGAGCAAGAAAGTCCAACAAGCCGGTATTGATATCTTTTACTTCCGCGCCAGTTGCAATAATGCGGTGCAGAAGTTCATCGAGCCGATCAAACGTTTTGACCATACGGCTCAGCGCGGGATTTCCGCCGTTGCCTGCCGAACGTTGGATAGCGTCCCAAGTCTCGGGTTGTTGCTTTAGAATTTCCCTACGGATATTCTGGATTTCATCCATCAATGGCTTGATGATTTCCAGCGCAGCATTGGCTTCGGCTAAAGTAAAGTATTGCGACATAGCCAGAGAATAAGCCCTTCTTACAATTTATTCAAGGCGTCAGCTTCCTTGAGTTGAGTACCAAGCACAAGACAAACAATCAACAAACCAATCAAGACGAGCAACGACATCGTCATCGAACCAGTGGAAGGCGCTTTGAGCGCGTCCATGCCGAGGATGAAGAGAATACCGGAGATTTGTCCCATCAACAAAAGCAGACCATTCGATGCGCCTTCCGGCGCGGGAAATGTGATCTCGGCTCCATACTGGAATCCAATCGGGCCGGCGCTCAAGAGGAAGAATCCAAAGATGAAAGAGAAGACCAGCAACAACACATAGCTCGTGACATAAGTAATTCCCGCCAGTCCAATCATTGCGCCGACGATCGCAATAATGATGAACGGCACGCGCTTGCGATTTTTGTCTGAAAGAAACGAAAGGGTGACCGCGCCGAGAATCCCGCCGAAGATCATGAGTCCGCCGGCGTTGCCAATTTGCGTTATGGTGAATCCATGAGGCGTAAGGATTTGATCAATCCATGTCGTAATGGCGTTGAAAGCGCCGAGGCCGACGAAGAAAATTATCATCAGCAGAATGAAGTCACGCTGACGAATCATCTTGTTCAAACCATCAACAACAAGTGAACGCGCTTCCTTTTCAGGCGGGCACGGAGGTGATGGCGGTCGTTCGCGGGTCAACAGAAAGAATAGAAACATGACGACCGCGGAAGCTATGCCATAAATCATCAACATTTCGCTCATGCTGGATTGAAGCACAAGATATGGAGTCAACGCGAGACCAAGCAAAATGCCAAGATAGATCGCCAGCGATCCAAGGCCGGTCGCGGTGCCGCGTTCTTCCATCGGAAACCAGCGCGCTGCAACAGTTGTGACCGCATTGAGCACGAACGGCTGTCCAATTGCAATGGCGATTTGAGCAACCAAAACCCAGGTGTAGTCCGCAGCTATCAGACCGCGGACCAAGCCAAAGACTCCGGTCAGAGTCGCACCGATCCCCACGCCGGCACGGATGCCGTATGTGTCAATCACCCACGAGGCTGGGAATGAAACAAAAATGTAAACGATCAGAAAACTCAGTGAGAGCAATCCAATGGCGAGGTCGGATTGGTTATAAAACTTCATCGCCTGCGTGGTGACGGCCGCAAAGGTAATCCATAAAAGCTGATTGACGGCAATGGCGGCCATGAAAACCAGCAGGACAACCCAGCGGTATCCGTACACTTTGAA
>JAJYOO010000282.1:0-2466 GCA_021796155.1 Chloroflexota bacterium | reverse complement strand
AACTATTCTGCGTCATTGATTGCCTCCAAGTAGAGGCTCTGTTAGCAGAAACCCTTTTTGCAATGATTGGTTTCGCAATATGAGAAGAAGCTTTCGTTTCCTCGCAAAGGCTTCCACAAAATTTGTGCGCTTGCCGAAAGAACTAAGCTTAACTTTTGGCGCTTTGAAACAGCGAAATAACCCCAAAAAAATATCGGCCCATCTCCTTATAATTCTTGAAGCCTGCATTTTCAAGCAACATTATTAAGGAGCCATCCAAGTTATCGGCAACTCGTTCAAGATGACGTAAAAAAGGCCTGAGGATTTTCCCGAAGAAGCCGCGTGACTCGCCAAGGTCCGCGCCTAATAGTCGTCCACCAGAGCAAAGGGCGCGATACATTTTCCGCGCGGTCTTTTGTTTATCTTCTTTATTTAGATGATGCAACATCACGCTGGTAAGGACAAAATCAAATGACCCATCTGGATAAGGAAGACCGAATGACATGCCTTGCTCGAATCGAATCTCGACTTTGGGCCGCTCCGCTTTCGAGCGAGCGATTGCCAAAATTTGCAGGTCGCCATCCAAGCCGACAACTTCAGCAACGGGAAATTTTTTCTTAATCAGAATCGCCATTGTGCCTGTGCCGCATCCTACATCGAGGATTCGTTTTCCGTTCAAGTCGCCCATTTGCGCCAGCATATCTTTCCGCAGCCGCGACACGGACATTGGTCCTTCGACCAGCGCATCATAAAGCGGCGTCAACCATTTTGAGGTGAGGGCGGGAATATATTTTTTATTGCTCATCGTTTTCAATAACAAAAAGACCTGACAGGTTTCTGGGAACCTGTCAGGTCCACCATTAGATTTTCGCTCCCCGCAATCTCAAACTATTGCTTACCACGAACACACTGCTAAATGCCATCGCGCCAGCCGCGATCATCGGGTTCAAGAAACCTGCTGCCGCGGCAGGGATGAGAATCACATTGTAGAAAAACGCCCAGAATAGATTTTGTTTGATCGTGCCGAGCGTTTTGCGTGACAAGGAAATCGCACGCGCTACGCCGCGCAAGTCACCGCTCATCAACGTCACAGGCGCGGCGGCCATTGCAACATCCGTTCCCGTTCCAATCGCAATGCCGACATCCGCTTGAGCTAGCGCGGGCGCATCATTCACGCCATCGCCAACCATCGCGACGATGTTTGAAGGTTGGAAAGTTTGAAGGTTTGAAGGTTCAACTTGCGAACCTGCTAACTTTCCAACTTGTAAACGCTTAACTTCAGCTGATTTTCCTTCAGGCAACACTTCAGCCAACACTTCATCAATGTTTACTTGCTTTGCAATCGCTTCGGCGGTTTTGCGATTATCTCCTGTGATCATCGCGACCTTCAAGCCCATGCGATGCAGTTCTTCAATCGAATCTTTGGAACTATCTTTGAGCGTATCCGCCACCGCGATCACACCTTCGACCTTGCCATCAATCGCGACCAGCATGGCGGTCTTAGCTTCAGATTGCAGACGCGTCACTTTGGATTCGAGTCCATTCAACGGATAGCCGCGCGTTTCCATCATGCGGATATTACCAACCGCCACGCGTCGTTCTTCGACCTCGGCCTCGACGCCATGTCCCGCTTCCGCTTTGAACGCGGATGGCCCGCTCAACGTCAAGCCGCGATTGGTGGCTTCCGCCCAAATTGCTTCGCCAAGCGGGTGCTCACTGCCTTTTTCGACGGAGGCCGCGAGTCTTAGCAAATCATTCACTTTCCACTCGCTACTCACCACAACATCCGTCACCGCCGGTTGCCCTTTTGTAATCGTTCCTGTCTTATCCAACACAACGACAGAAACTTTTCCCGCGCGCTCCAATGCCTCGCTGTTTCTAAATAACACACCGATTTCCGCGCCTTTACCTGTTCCAACCATGACGGCGGTCGGCGTGGCAAGTCCCATTGCACATGGACAAGCAATCACCAGCACCGCAACTAAATTTATCAAGGCTGTTGTGAAGTCATGTCCGCCAAGATTCGCAGGGACAACGAAATACCAAATCGAAAATGTGATCAACGCGACGGCAATCACAGCAGGAACAAAGATCGCCGAAACTTGGTCCGCCAATTTTTGAATCGGCGCTTTGCTTCCCTGCGCGTCTTCGACCAGTTTGATAATCTGCGCCAGCGCGGTTTCTTTTCCAACTTTCGTTGCTTCGAATTTCAACAAGCCAAGTTTGTTCAACGTCGCGCCGATGACCGCGTCGCCAGGTTTCTTTTCAACGGGCAGCGATTCACCAGTCAACATTGACTCATCAACCGATGAACGGCCTTCGATCACCACGCCGTCCACAGGAATCTTTTCGCCAGGTTTAACGAGAACCACGTCGCCCACGCGGACTTCGTCCACTGGCACGTCCGTTTCAATTCCAGAACGAACGACGTGCGCGGTTTTGACGCGCAAGCCCATCAGCTTCTTGATCGCGATGGGTTCGTCGGTC
>JAJYOO010000281.1 GCA_021796155.1 Chloroflexota bacterium | reverse complement strand
GAAGCGTTTATCGGGAAAAATCGGGGTGAGGTTTTCAAAGATCGGTCGGCGTGTGGCCTCTTCCGGGTCGAGGCCGTTGACCGTTTCTACTTTTAGAAGTCCAAAGTGTCGTTCAGATTCACGCGGGGGGCGAACATGTCCAATCACCATGTCCCCCGAACGCAGATCGTAGCGGCGAAGCTGTGCCTGCGAAACATAAACGTCTTGATCGCTGATACGATAATTGCCCGACCTCAGGAAGCCAATGCCTTCGCTCATGATCTCCAGGATGCCGCCGCGCAATTCGATGCCTTCTTTTTGCGCTTCCGCCTGGCGTATCTGAAGAATGAGCGGTTCCTTCTTTAGGCGGTTGAAATTGGGAACGTTGAGATCTTTGGCTACCTTGCGGAGTTTTGCGAGTGGTTCGTTTTCAAGCTCTAGGATTTTCATGCGAGTTCAATGCCTTTTTGGAATGAAAATATTAGCCGGCGCCCCCATGGGTGCGGGCCGAGTTCACGATGGGTTGTGGGGAAGCGGGAATTCTTTCAAGATATTAATACAGGGTTTGATACGGGCAGAAGCCTTATATTATGGTTTGATTGTCAAAAAACAAAACTGGGGAAGTTGCCGTATTATAGCACGCTCGTTCGAGAGGTGCAAGCAAATTATGCCGCGGCCAATAATCGATTCTGCAAATCCCATAAACGACGATAGAGAGTATCGCCTGCAAGCAAGTCTGCGTGCGTGCCGCGTTCGATAATGCGGCCATGGTTCATCACCAGGATTTCGTTGAAATGCTCCAGGCCTATGAGCCGGTGTGTGATGAGCAGGGTTGTCTTGCTCTGCATGGTCTCGAATAAAGTGTTCAGCACTTGCTGTTCCGTCAACGGATCGAGGTTGGCGGTAGGCTCGTCCAGGATCAGGATTGGCGCGTCCTTCAAGATGGCGCGTGCGATTGCCAGCCGCTGACGTTCACCGCCGCTGAGACGGACTCCCTGTTCGCCGATGAGCGTGTCGTAGCCTTTTGACATGGATGCAACCAGTTTATGGATTTGAGCCTTTCGCATCGCTTCCTCGACCTCGAGCCGGGTGGCCGTTGAACGGGCCAATTTCAAATTCTGAAGGATGGACGCGTTAAAGAAATAACTACTCTGTGAGACCACCGCGATCTTTTGACGAACCTGGTCTTGTGTGTAGCTGTGCAGCGAATGACCGCCTAATTCAATTTCGCCTTGGGAGTATTCCCAGAAGCGCAGCAATAAATTAATCAAAGTAGATTTGCCCGCGCCGCTTGGTCCGACAATGGCAAGACTTTTGCCAGCTTGAAGATCAAAACTTATTTCCCGCAAAGCAGGCGTTTGCCGTGTTGGATAAGTGAATGATAAATTCGTAATTCGTAGATCGTAATTCGTAATCTGTGACTGATCACTGGTCACTGGCAACTGATCACTGACTGCTGGCTCCGCATCTACGATCTCGAACAATCGTTTTGCGGAAGCGCGCGTACTTTCCCACATCTGTGCGGCGAGTGGCAGAGGCGTGACGGCTTCAAAGGATGCCAGCGTAATCAGTGACAATGCTCCCAGCGTCACGCCTTCGATTTTCCCCGCGCTGACAAGTGGAATGGCGAGGGCAAGTATTGTCCACATGCCCATGTTCGTGAACAGAACAGACATGCCAGAGTTGATGCCCGTAACGAGGGCCAGCTTTCGTTGTGCGTGGCCGACGGCTCGGCTGGAATTGTCAATGGCGTGTTGCTGGTCTGCGGCGCGGCCAAAGGCGAGGATGTCGGGCAGGCCTTGAATGCCGTCAACGAGGCGGGCTTGTAGTTCGGCGCGGCACGTCACGAGATTCGTGCCGTGGGGCGCGGCTGAGTCTCTGGGCAAGGAGTGGCAGGAGCAGGCCGAGGCCGAGCATAAAGCCGAAGAGGGCGCAGCCGAGTCGGACGTCGAAAGAGGCGAGGAAGAGTGACACAAAAAACGCGACGACGATTGCCGTCAACGGCGGAGCGATCACGCGCACGTATAAGTTTTCCAGCATGTTCACATCCGCGATGACGCGCGAGAGCAAATCACCGGCGCGGTATTCCATCAAGCGGGCGGGGGCGAGCGGCTCGATCTTTTCATAGAACCAAACGCGCAGGCGGGCGAGCAAACGGAAGGTGACGTTGTGCGAGACGAGGCGCTCGAGGTAGCGGAAGACGGCGCGCGTGATGCCAAAGAAACGCACGCCGACGATGGCGACTTCAAGTTCTGCGATGGATGGATGAAGCGCGGCGGCCGCGATGAGCCACGCAGATGAACCCATGAGCGCGACATTTGCGCCGATGGTCAGTGCGCCAAGTAAAACCGAGAGAGCCACCCAACTCCATGAGCCGTTGAGAAAATAAAGTAAACGATTAATGATTGGCGATTGGGCGTGTGAAGGTAAAGGGTGAATGATGAAGGATGAAGGATGAAGTTCAAGGGCTGGTTCTGTTGATTGATGTTCGACTGGATGGTGAGATTCTGTTTGATGTGTGATGTTTTTATTCTCGTGAACATTAACCATCGTGGCGTAGACACCGTTTTGTGCGAGGAGTTCGCTGTGTGTTCCGGTTTCAACGATCTGACCCGCAGCAAGCACGATGATTTGATCGGCTTGAAAGATGGTGTTAAGCCGATGTGCGATGGTGATGACCGTGCGGCTCTGCATCAGGCGGCGCGTGGAATCTTCGAGCAGGCTTTCCGTCTCAGGATCGAGGCTGGAGGTGGGTTCGTCGAGGATGAGAAGCGGCGCGTCTTTTAGGAATGCGCGCGCGATGGCGAGACGTTGCGCTTCGCCGCCCGAAAGCCGCGCGCCGCCTTCGCCAATGATCGAGTCGTATCCTTGCGGGAGAGTTTGAATGAATTCATCCAAATGCGCGGCCCGCGCAGCGGCGACCATTTCTTCGTCGCTGGCGTTTGGCTTGCCCAGACGGATGTTGGCCGCAATGGTATCGTGAAAGAGATGTGGCTTTTGAGGTACCCAGGCAATGTTGTTGCGTAGTTCGTAATGCGTGGTGCGTGATGCGTAAAGTACGTTGATTTGGCCTGAGGTTGGTTGAATGAATCCAAGCAGAAGATTGACCAGCGTTGATTTGCCCGCGCCTGTTTTGCCGACAAGCGCGATGTGTTGTCCGCGTTGGATTGTCAGGTTTATATTTTCAAGTGCCGGAGTGGTTTCGTTGGGGTAGGTGTAGGAAACATCCGTGATGCGTATTTCGTAATCCGTAACTTGCAAGTTGCTATTCGCTGATGGCTGTTTACTGATCACTGATGACTGATCACTTGGAATCGGTGTATCAAGAATCTCAAAGATGCGGCGCGCGGCAGTTGTACCTGCCATGCCTGCGTGGAACCGTGTGCCCAACATGCGAAAAGGCAAATAAAATTCAGGCGCAAGGATAAGCAGGAAGAAGGCCTGCTGGAATTCCATTTTGGAATAAAGCAGGCGCAAGCCTATCTCAACGGCGATGATGGCGATGCTGAGCGTGGCAAGTAATTCCAACGCGAGCGCGGAAAGAAATGTGACGCGCAAGACTCCGAGCGTGGTGTCGCGGAACTGGTCGCTGACACGGGCGATGTTCTTTGTGTGCGATTTGGATTGGCCGAAAAGTTTGAGCGTGGTCAGGCCTTGCAGGCTGTCAAGAAAATGCGCTGAGAGTCGACTCAAAGTTTCATATTGTTTTTTGGTAATCGCTTCCGCGCCCTTGCCAATCATGATCATGAAAAATGGAATCAACGGCGCGGTGATGAGAAAAATAAAACCTGAGAGAAGGTCCAGCGGAAAAACAAAACATAAAATGGATATCGGGACAAGTGCGGTGATGACAAGTTGCGGAAGATACTGACTGAAGTACGCGTCGAGCGCTTCGGTTCCCTCGACGGCGGCCGCGCTCAGCTCGCCGGTGCGTTGTCCGCGGCTGAAGGCGGGGCCGAGGTTCAGGATGTGGGCAAAGAGTCGGTCGCGTAGATCATTCTTCACACGGACGGCGACTGCGTTGGCGCTGACTTCGTTGATCCATGCCAACACGGCACGCGCGGCGATAATGACGAGAAGCAGTTCAAGTCCATGCCAGACCATTGCAAAGGTACTTGATTGCAAAAAGACAGCAGTGACGGTACTGCTGAGGAGCCAGGCTTGCCAGATGGTCAGGAGTCCGGCTAAAAGTCCGGTAAGAATCGTTAATGTCAGTGCGAGGCGTGAGTCGCGGGCAAGAGTGAGAAGTCTGCGGTGCATAGTGCGTC
>JAJYOO010000280.1 GCA_021796155.1 Chloroflexota bacterium | reverse complement strand
GTATCGAGCCGCTCGCCAAGTTGCGCGACCGAATTGGAATATTTGATGCAATCCTTTTCGGCAGAAGCAAGAGAGGCGATCTGCGCTTCATAATCCGTAATTTGTTCAGCAAGTTGTTTTCCAGCATCCAGGTTGGCGCGGAAACGGTCGCCTTTTCCCTTGCCCTCGGCCTTCAATTCTTTCAGCGTAGACTTGCGATGTTCGGCGCTCAAAGGCTGTCTGCATAGTGGACAAGCCGCACCTTCCGCAGAATCGAGCGTGTCGATGCGCGACTTGAGTAGATCCATTTCTGTTTTCAAGGATTCATTTTCTGCTTTCAGTTCAGCTTGTTTTTCACGCGCCGAATTTCGGTCTTCTTCCATTTTCGTGCGCTGGGTAATTCTGCCTTCGGTTTCGGCCAATTGCTCTTTTGCGGTTTCGATTTCAGATTTGAGATTTTCGATTGACGATTGCCGGCTTTCGATTTCTTCAGATTCTGAAAGCAAGCCTCGCCGTTCTTCTTCCAACCTGGCGCGCTCGGATGCGATCTGTTCGAGCAAGGGCGCGCGCTCTTTTTCGTGTTCGCGAAACTCCGAAGCGGACTGGTCCCATTCTTCCAGGTCCTTGCGTGTTTTTTGCCAGGCCTTATACGCGGACTCAATTTCTTTGGCGCGTTCAACGAGATCGGCGTCAGCAGTGCGAACATCTTCTCGTTCAGCGAGCCGCGTCTGAAGTCCGGAAAGCTGCGTGCGGGACCGTTCAAGTGAAACGGCTAACGCGTTCACCAGTTTGCGCTGCTGGTCAAGCGAAGCAGACACCTGCCGAATATTTTCCAGCGCCGATTCCTGTGTCTTGCGCGCAACGCTCAAACTCTTGAGTTCGTTCTCAAGTTCAGCGAGACGCGCCTTGCGCGGTTCTTCCTCGGCCAGTTCGGAATCGATTTCGGCGATGCGCCCATCAATGGAATTGACTTCCTCTTCCAGCGCCCTGCGTTTTTCTGCGGTGTGTTCTTTATAAGTTTCCCAGATCTCAAGCCCCAAAATACTGCCCAAAATATCCTTGCGTTTGCTGGCAGTGTGCTGCGTGAACTGATCGGCCTTGCCTTGCAAAAAGAAAGCCGCATTGATGAAGGTTTCGTAATCGAGCCGCAAAGTCTGTTCGATGCGGTTCTGCGTTTCGCGCGTAGATCGTTCAGTGAGTGGACGCCATTGACCGTCGACCATGGACGACACCTGCACTTGCGCCAGGTGCAAGTGTGGACGGTCTTCGGTCAACAGTCCACGCCCAAGAATTTGGAACTCCAGCGTCGTTGTTTTTCCTCGTGGAAGACTCCGCAACACGCGATAAATATTTCCTTCGTAGGAAAAAGTGAGCGCGACTTCGGCAGACTTCGATTGTAAATTGACGAGCGAATCCTTGTCCTTGGAACGCGACTCGCCGAAGAGCGCCCACGTCATGGCGTCCAACAAGGATGATTTGCCCGCGCCATTTTGGCCGGAAATGCAGGCCAGGTCGAAAGTAGTGAAATCTATTTCGACGGGTTCGCAATACGAAAGGAAACCGGAGATACGTAAATGCAGAGGGATCATTGATGAGAATTATACCTTGTTGAGTATCGCAAGGCGATAAACACAAACATTCGGCGCATGGCTTTCTCAAAGTCAAAGAACGAACCGCGGCATCGTACTCGTAGAGTAAGCCTGCCAAGAGCGCGAAGATTTCTTTTTTTCTTGGCGCACTTCGCGCTCTTCGCGGTAAAAAAAACAAAAGCTAGTATTCACCATGGACTTTGAGAAGCCTTAATTTTTCAGCGAACTTTACTCTCCACTTTCCACTCACTACGTCTTTATGTTATCATCGTGCCGATGCGTGACCCTGACGACCCGCGTGCGAAACGCCACATCATTTTGATTGCAATCATCATAGCAACTCTGCCATGTTATTGTCTCGGAGGGGTTGCTGTCCTGTTCGCGCCGCAACCCGGCAGTGGCACTCCAACGGCCACTATCACAAATACGCCAAACACTGAAACCCCTAGCCCAACAGCCTCTACCACGGCCACCTTTACACCGACCCTGACCGAAATACCGACATCCACGTTGACGACGACGGCCTCACTCACGCCTTTCCCGCCGCCGACTTATACTTTTACACCTTCGCCAACTTCCACTCACACACCAACCTTTACACCCTCGCCAACCTTCACTCATACGCCGACATCAACTGTCACGCCATCGTCCACACCTACTTTCACGCCTTCGCCAACGGCGATAATACCAACCAACACTCCAACTGTGACTGCATTTCCAACACCATGACAGATATCCTCCCTTTTCTAAAATCATTGCTTACCGTTTCAGGTCTTTCGGCGTATGAAGGCCCCGCCGCGCGGCTCATCGAAGAAAAATGGAAGCCGCTGGTGGACGACATCACATCCAGCCAGCTCGGTTCACTGCAGGCGCTAAAACGCGGTCACGGCAAAGGCCGCCGTCCATCCATCATGATCGCGACGCACATGGACGCCATTGGTCTGCTCGTTACAAAAATCGAAGACGGATTTTTGCATGTGGATGAGATCGGCGGGATCGACTCGCGCATCCTGCCCGGTACGCCCGTCAGGGTGCATGGCAAACAGGATCTGCCCGGCGTCATCGTTATTCCGCCCATGAAGACCCTGCCTGAAAACGCGCGCGATGACGCCATCGGTCTGCCGCATCTTCTCGTGGACCTGGGCCTGCTCCCGTCAAAAACAGCGAGTCTCGTCCGGGTCGGTGATCTCGTCTCGTTTGATACCCAGCCCGTTGAACTGGCCGGGGAAATCCTCAGCGGTCACTCGCTCGATAACCGCGCTTCCGTCGCGGCGCTGACCATTTGTCTCGAAGAACTGCAAACCAAACTTCATCGTTGGGATGTCTGGGCTGTTGCCACCTCCCAGGAGGAAGAAACTCTCGGCGGCGCGGCTACCTCCGCATTTGATCTGCATCCCGATCTGGCTGTCGCCGTCGATGTGACTTTTGCCAAAGGTCCCGGCGCCAGCGACTGGCAAACTTTCCCGCTGGGCAAAGGCTTGACTCTGGGCTGGGGCGCGAACCTGCATCCCTTCTTGTATAAAAAATTCAAGGAGCTGGCCGACAAATTGGAAATTCCCGTTGCGATGGATATCACGCCCACCCACTCCGGCACGGACGCTTATTCAATTCAAGTGGCGCGCGAAGGCATCCCAACCATGCTGCTTGGAATTCCATTGCGCTACATGCACACGCCGGTTGAATTGATCGCCATCAAGGATGTGCAGCGCGTCGGACGATTGCTGGCTGAATTTATCAGCGAACTGGAAGACAATTTTGTTTCGAAGATCGTTTGGGATGAAGAAAATTCGTAATGCGTAAAACGTAATTCGTAATTTACGCATTACGAATAACGCACCAGGAATCTTATGCCGACTATTGCCAACCCTCAAATAAGACTGCTTGAAAAACTTTGCAACGCCGTTTCCGTCTCCGGGGACGAGAGCGAAGTCCGCAAGATCGTGCTCGAACAGATCAAACCTTACGCGGACGAAGTTAAAGTGGATGCGCTTGGCAGTGTGCTTGTCACCAAAAAAGGAAAAGGTGTGAAACGCGTCCGAGTGATGCTCGATGCCCACATGGACGAAGTCGGCTTCATGCTCGTAGCCGAAGACGGCGAAGGGATTTACGAATTCAAAACCATCGACGGTATCGATGTGCGCAACCTGGCGGGAAAACAAGTGGTCGTCGGCAAAGATCATATCCCCGGCGTAATCGGTGCAAAGCCAATCCATCTGACCACTTCCAGCGAACGCAAACATACCATCGCCGCGGACACGCTTCGCATTGACATTGGCACGGGCGGCAAGGCTAAGATCGGCGATCGTGGAACCTTCGCCCCAAACTTCCGCCGCGTTGGGCCTTCGCTCATGTCAAAGGCTTTGGACGACCGGCTTGGCATCGCAACTTTGATCGAGCTGATTAAATCCGCGCCGTCCAACATTGACTTGCTGGCGGCTTTCACTGTGCAGGAAGAGATCGGCTTGCGCGGCGCAAAAGTTGCGGCGCAGTATTTCAATCCAGACATAGCAATCGCCATCGACGCCACGCCCGCCAACGATTTACCCATGCAATACGAAGGCGAGAATACTTTCTACAACACCAAACTCGGACTCGGCCCAGCTATTTACGTCAACAACTCCAGCACAATTGACGATCCGCGCCTGGTGCGTTTTTTGCAAGAGACAGCGGAGAAATCAAAGATACCGTATCAAATCCGCC
>JAJYOO010000279.1 GCA_021796155.1 Chloroflexota bacterium | reverse complement strand
AAGTGTTAATCGCGGTCAAGGCTCGCAATGCAATTATCGTTGCCCCGCATCCATTTGCAATAAAGTGTTCTGCTGAGACCATCCGCATCATGGCGGAGGCTGGCGAACGCGCGGGTATGCCGAAGGGCCTGGTTTCCTGCATGACGCGCATCACGTTACCCGGCACGCAGGAATTGATGAAGCACAAATATGTGGCGCTGATTCTCGCCACCGGCGGTTCGGACATGGTACGCGCCGCACACTCGGTTGGCAAGCCTGCCTACGGCGTGGGACCGGGCAATGTGCCGGTTTATGTTGACCGCTCCGCCGATATCCAACGCGCCGCCAAATATATTGTCGCATCAAAGGCCTTCGATCATTCCGTGATCTGCGCCACCGAACAATCTGTCGTAGCCGACAAACCAATTGCCGCGCAACTCGAAGAGTTGATGAAGGCTGAAGGCGCGTATTTCGCCGACGAGGCAATGTCAAAAGTTCTCGCAAAGAATTTGTTCGCTGGCCATTTGCCAAACCCGAAAGCAGTTGGCAAAAGCCCGCAACAACTGGCGCAGATGTACGGCTTCAGCGTCCCGGATTGGGCGCGCATCATCGTTTGCAAATTACGGGCGGTTGGCCCCGAAGATCCGCTTTCCGGTGAAAAACTCACGACTGTTCTCGGCTGGTATGAAGCGGACGGCTGGGAAGAAGGCTGCGAGCGATGTCTTCAATTGATTGACTATGGCGGACGCGGTCACTCGCTCGTCATCCACGCGCAGGATCAAAATGTGGTCATGCAGTTTGGTTTGGAGAAACCGGTTTTCCGAATTCTTGTCAACACGTGGGGTACGCTTGGCGCAACCGGGTACACGACGGGTGTAATGCCATCCATGACTCTCGGTTCTGGCGGCGTTGGCGGAGCAATCACCGGCGACAACATCAGCGTGCATCATTTGTATAACGTCAAGCGGCTTGCCTACGAAATCCGTGTCCCGCCAGACTCGGCTTTTGCTCCCGGCTCGACGGATGATCCCGTCCAGCGACGGACGTTCTCCGGCAACTCTGGTTATTCCGCACCGGCTTCGGTTGGTTCGGGCAATGTGAATGCGCAAGTCGAAGAGATCGTGAAGAGAGTGTTGATGGAGTTGAAGAAATAACGCGTCATTGCCTGCACTGAGCCGCAGGCACACGTGCGAGGCGGCGTTTTTCCGCCGAAGCAATCTCTGATTTAGCAAGGAGATTGCCACGCCGCCTCTAGCGGCTCGCAATGACAGGTACGCTTAGAACTCAGATTTCAGGGCTAGAAAATTTTCCAACCCTGACATCCGATCTCTAATCGGAAAAAACATTTTCAAAGGAGAGTACGACTATGCCAGTAGATGTTTCCATGATCGCCCTTGGAATGGTTGAGACCAAAGGATTGGTCGGCGCGATCGAAGCTGCCGATGCAATGGTCAAGGCCGCCAATGTTACGCTGATCGGCAGTGAGTATGTCGGCGGCGGGTATGTGACTGTGATGGTGCGCGGTGACGTCGGTGCGGTCAAGGCTGCCACAGACGCCGGTGCAGCTGCCGCCAAGCGCGTCGGCGAACTTGCCTCGGTGCACGTGATTCCTCGCCCCCACTCTGATGTCGAAATGATCCTGCCGCAGAACAGCAAGGGTTCCTTCGGCGGCCGCGGCAAAGAAAAGTAAACCAACGCGGATATAACCGCAAAGAGCGCGAAGAGCGCAAAGATTTTTGATTCTCTTCGTGTACTTCGTGTTCCTAAGTGGTTGGCGTTCTTCCAACCATCGTGGTTAAAAGCCATTCCTTATGCCGCGTCAGTTGTTCACTGCTGAAGATATTCGCCGGCTCGCGCGCGAGAAGTCCGAGACTCTCGTGTTGGGGCGGGGAGATATCATCACGCCCGAGGCGACCGATGTCGCGTACTCTCTGGGCGTAAAAGTGATTCGCGAAGTGGAATCCGGTTTAGGGTCCAAAAAAGAAGCGCCCATCATCATCCCAAGTCTGCCGCCGCTGAAAGTCGTGCGCGGCGGAGGCGTCGTCTTGGAATCATTCGGCGAAGGTCTGGCCAGGCCGGGCACAAACGTCCGGTTGAAAGATGTGGTCACTGCCGATGATAAGTCGCCGATGGCTTCGGGTTACATGATGCTCGACAAGGGCGAATTTCCCTGGACACTGACTTACGACGAAGTGGATGTTGTGCTCGAAGGCGAACTGGTGATCACGCGCGGCAGGGATCAGGTGCGAGGGCTGGCCGGAGATGTGATCTTCATCCCCAAAGGTTCCAGCATTACGTTTGGAACACCCAGCCACACTCGCTTTGTGTACGTGGCATTTCCAGTCAATTGGAGTGAGTTGAAGTAATTGATGAATCCGAATCTTTCTGAACTTCTCACTCGCACCGATGCGATTATGGCCGGCGCCAATGGCTGGCATCCCGACCCTGACCTGCTGTCCCCCTCCGGCATTTACCGAGGCAAGATTCACGCCGGCGTCGATCTTGGAACCGCGTACACCGTGCTGGTCGTGCTCGACGAAAATAACCTCCCCATTGCTGGCGAATATCAATTCGCTCAAGTGACACGCGATGGTCTCGTCGTGGATTTTGTCGGCGCGGTGGATTTACTCCGCAAGATGAAAGATAGGGTTGAGAAAAAACTTGGCTTCACGCTGACATCTGCGGCAACAGCTTATCCACCCGGTGTGCCGATGGGAGAAGTCCGCGCAACGGCGAATGTTTTGTACAGTGCGGGGCTGGATTGCAGTGGAACGCTCGATGAGCCGACCGCCGCAAACAACGTTTTGCAGATCCAAGATGGAGCGATCGTGGATGTCGGCGGTGGAACGACCGGAGTTGCCATCTTCGAAAATGGCAAGGTTATGTACACGGCTGACGAGGCGACAGGCGGAACACACTTTTCGCTGGTGATCGCCGGTTCAACGGGAGCCACTTTCGAGGAGGCTGAGACGCTCAAGAAAGATCCAAAAGAGCAGACTCGGCTGTTTCCCGTGATCCGCCCGGTGATGGAAAAAGTCGCATCCATCGTCAACCGCCACATTGAAGGTTTTCGAGTGGACAAGTTATATCTGGTGGGAGGCGCGTGCGCCTATCCCGGCATGGACAAGGTCATTGAAGAAATGACCGGCATCGAAACCATTTTGCCCGGCAACCCGTTGTTCGTAACGCCATTGGGCATTGCAATGCATAATAATTAACTGGAGTTATATGGCCGAAAATCAATTTTCATTACGCGTTTATTCCTATCTCGACCGCATGCAACCACAGTACGCAGCCTTTGTAGGCACGATCACGCAAGGCGACCTGCCCACCGAAGGCATGGCATCTTTATATATCGAGGTCGCGCCGGGAAACGAAGTGTTCCGTCTGGTGGATATTGCAGTTAAAAATACCGAGGCCAAACCGGGTGCACAGATCGTCGAGCGCGAGTTCGGTATGTTCGAAGTACACTCACATTCGCAGGCCGAGGTTCTGGAGGCGGGTCGCATCGTTCTGGACCGACTGGGACTGAAACCAGCAGAACGCATCAAACCAATGATTGCTTCAGTACAGATCATCACCAATGTGGATCCATATCAGTCACAACTGCTCAACCGTTTTCGCCGCGGTTCGATGCTTGTTCCAGGTGAGACCATGTTGGTGTTGGAATGCGCGCCCGCCGCTTACATCAACTACGCAGTCAACGAAGCTGAAAAAGGCGCAAACATCAAAATTCTGCACGTCTCATCGGTTGGACGATTTGGCCGTATGTGGCTTTCCGGTTCAGAAGCTGAAATCCTGACGGCACGCAACGCAGCGGTCAAAGCGCTGGAAGAGTTGGAAGGCCGTCCCGAGAAATAGTCATATCACTGCGAGGCGTTCTTTCAGGGAAGCAGTCTCTCATTGTGATGAGATTGCCTCGATGGGAGAACACCGTCTCGCACGTGTGCCTGTGGCCCAGCGCAGGCAATGACATTGAAAGCAGGAGCTTATGCCAAAGACATTTATCACCGAACGCGATGTTGACGATCTAAAAGCGCGCGGCGTCACCAGTATTGATGTGTCCGACAATGTTGTGATGACCGACCTGGCTGTTGAACGCGCTTTCAGGCACGGCATAAAAATAAACCGCGTGGAGCATGGCGCTCCACCAAAGGCTTCGTTTAGCCCGTCTGTAAATACATACGCGTCGAAACCAATCGAGCGAACGCCATCCGTTTCGGATGCGGAAGTGATCGCAAAAGTCAAGGCGGCCGTGTTGGCGCGGCTGGATGGACAGGTTGACTCCGT
>JAJYOO010000278.1 GCA_021796155.1 Chloroflexota bacterium | reverse complement strand
TTATCCGCGGTTAAAGTGTTGATATTGAAGCTGTAAGCAAGAATGCGGAAGAACGGATAAAAGAAAAGGACGAGAAGAAAAGAAAGAGGAAAGAGCCAAAGTAATGGGCGTTCCAGCCATGATGGCACAAAGACGCGAAGACCTAAATCCCTCCGTACCTTTGTGTCATTGTGATGTGAAACGATTGAATTCATTTTATTTGTAGGGGCGGATGTCCATCCGCCCCTACCGATTAATTAATGCAATACCGCATTCGTCCAGGCTTGGATCCAACCGTCGCGGCCTCTGGCAATTTCATCGGGCGTAAGCGTTGCAGGCTGAGTTGGGATTTGCGCGTATTTCGTGAACGCATCCGGCAAGGTGATGTTGGGAAGCACCGGATAAACATACATTTGTCCGGGAACGTCGGCCTGGAATTGTGCGCTCAACATGAAATCCACGAACTTTTGAGCAAGCGCGAGTTGCTTGGTCCCTTTGAGGATGCCGACAAATTCAATTTGCTGGAAGCAGGTATCGGGTCCGAGAACGACGCCAACTGGAGAATCTGCTGGAGGCGTTTGCGCGCCCATCACTTCCGCGGCCGGATCCGTTGCATACGAAACCACCAGTGGTTGAGCGCCTTTTCCGGATGATCCGCTGAAGTTAGTGTAATACGCGGTCTCCCATCCATCCACAACCACGAGGCCGTTCTTGCGAAGGTTCTTCCAATAGTCGAGATAGTTCGGATCGCCAAAATGTTTGACGGTGGAAAGCAGGAACACGAGTCCCGGCGACGACGTAGCGGGATTTTCCATCACGAGCAAACCTTTATATTCAGGCTTAACCAAATCTTCGAGCGTCTGCGGAACCGGCAATTTATGCGAAGCGAAGTAAGCCTTGTCGTACACAACGCACACGTAACTTTGATCCACAGGCAAAGCCTGATGCGTTGGATCAAGCTGAAAGTTGGAAGGAATGTTTGCGAGCGCGGGCGAATCATACGGCTCATAAATTCCCGCCGCGAGCGCACGTGAAAGGAATGTGTTATCCACGCCATAAAAAACATCGGCAAGCGGTGCATCTTTCGACAGGATGGCTTTGTTCAGTGCCGCGCCTGCATCGCCGCTTTTGACAAAAGTCACCTTGGCATTGTTGGCTTGCTCAAACGCCTTGATGACCGAGTCGCTCGCGGCGAATGAGTCGTGCGTCATCACTGTCAACGTAGTCGGTTGCTGCGGCGCACAAGCAGTGAGAATCAATATGATGGACATGAAAAGCAAGAGACGTTTCATTTTTTCTCCTTGGAAATTATTTTCTTTGGTGAACGATAAGCAGCAATCCAGACTCAGTTGAAACGGATGCTGTTTGATCAATCATTTCATTGCTGATACCGCGCGTCTTCTCAGGATAGAGTGTTTCGCCACGCAATGTCCATTTGAGTCCCTCGGTGCGGACACCGTGAACTTCGCCGTTCCACGGGATCAACGAGACGAGATCTCCGCTTCTTCCTTGGACTTCGGCTTGTTTCCGGCAAAAAAATATTTCCTCCACCCCATCGTCAAGTCGGGCGTCGAGAGCGAAGAGTCGTAAGTCAGAAAGCAAAGCGATGTTTCCAAGAGTTTGGTCAACGCGCCCGCCCAATGCGCCGACGATAAGAATCGAATCTGGTTCCATTTCAATTGCGCGGCGGACGGCTAATTCCAAATCAGTTTCATCTTTATCGCGCGGATGCAATTCGATTTGGACATTGGCTTGTTCGAGTTTTTTCCATGCGTCTTTAGATAACGAATCCATATCGCCGACAACCAAATTCGGTTCGAGTCCAAGTGCAAGCGCATGATGCGTTCCGCCGTCTGCGCAAAGGATGTAATCATCAGCATGAAGAAGAACGCGGGCTTTTTCAAGATGGGACAGTTCGCCATTGGCGAAGATAACAATGCGTTTGAATTGAGACAAAACAAAACCATCCTCGCCAGAGGAGGATGGTTGAAGCTGAAAGCCTATGTTCCCTCCGCCGGCATAATCCGGATCAGGTAATGCGGGTCGAGCGTTTCACGCTCCTCTCAGCCCTTCTTGCAGGGCTCCCCGTTTGTTCAATTATGGTTGCGGCGGTAAATATACTCCAAACTTATAGCATGTCAACCTTTGAGACGACCAATAGCCATAGACAAAGTTGAAATATGATTGTTTTGGTAATGGTTGTGTTTGAAACGATGTATACTTTGCAATGCTCAGAGGCATTGTATACCAAGAAGATGCTGCCTGTAGCGAATAAATCTATTTTGTGCGGAGGCAATCGAGTATGAAGTCGCATCTCAACCGCCCATCGGCATCAAAGCAGGCTATCAGTAAGTTGATAACCTCTCTGAAATCCAATGACGCGGCAGAGCGAAATAAGGCTCAAAATCATCTGATCGAAATTGGGGAACCAGCAGTACCAGCCCTCATCAAATTAACAACAGAATCCGAACCTGAACTTCGCCGCGAGGCAATATCCATTCTCGGCGACATCGGCGATCCATCAGGCATTCCAGCGTTGATCAACCTGCTTGTGGACGAAGCGTTCGAAGTCCGATGGCGAGCCGCAGAAAGTTTGATCAAAATGAAACGCGAGAGCATAATCCCGCTATTTCAGGAATTGGAACAAAAGAATCGCCTCGACAATATTTGGTTTCTGGATGGCGTCCATCACATTCTGAGAAAACTTGACGAGGAGGGATATCTTGGGCCGCCTTCGCAAAAAGTACTTGAAGCGTTCGAAGATCCGGTTAGGGAGGTTGCAGTCCCGGAAGCAGCTGAGAAAGCTTTGGAGGCGCTGAGGAAACTGGCCTAGCCATTATTGGAGTCGGTCGAGGAATTTCCGGAAGGAGTAAAAATGCAGCAAACAATGGCAACGACTAAAGGCGGGGATTCGAAAATTGCTGAAGACCAAGATAAATTACAAGACCTACTAAAGAAATTGAATACAACCATTAGCGGATTGAGCAGCGAGGCGGCTAGGGACCGCCTCACCCAATACGGCTATAACGAGCTGGTCGAAAAAAGTACCAATTCGTTCTTGAAATTTCTCTCCTATTTTTGGGGCCCCATCCCATGGATGATCGAAGTGGCAATCATTCTCTCCGCGGCAGTTCAGCATTGGGAAGATTTCTGGATCATCACCGTCCTGCTGTTGGTAAACGCTGTCGTAGGATTCTGGGAAGAGTATCAAGCCGGTAATGCCATTGCCGCTCTCAAGAACAGATTGGCACTCAGGGCACGCGTATTCCGCTCGGGAAATTGGATTCAGATTCCGGCCAAAGAACTTGTTCCGGGAGATATGATCAAACTACGCATCGGCGATGTGGTTCCAGCGGATGCAATGTTGTTGGAGGGCGATCCAATCGAAGTTGACCAATCCGCTTTGACCGGCGAGTCGCTGCCAGTCACACGAAATTACGAACAAACTGTTTACTCAGGCTCAGTGGTCAAACAAGGTGAGATCAGTGCCCTGGTCTATGCTACCGGTGAAAATACATATTTTGGAAAGACCGCGCAATTAGTCGAGTCCGCACAGACAGTCAGCCATTTTCAACGTGCGGTTCTAAAGATCGGCGATTATTTGATCGTATTGGCAGTAGCGTTGGTGATCCTGATCGTCAGCGTCGCTTTATTCCGCGGCAGCGAAATGTTCACTACGATACAGTTCGCTTTAGTGCTGACAGTGGCAGCCATCCCGGTTGCCATGCCAACTGTCTTATCCGTCACGATGGCAGTAGGAGCACGATTGTTGGCGCAAAAGCAGGCCATTGTCAGCCGCCTGGCGGCAATCGAGGAAATGGCCGGGATTGATGTGCTTTGTTCCGACAAGACGGGCACATTGACTCAAAACAAATTAACTTTGGGCGAACCCTTTGTCATGAAAGGAGTGAAGACCGATCAGATCATTTTCAGCGCGGCGCTTTGCTCACGCGCCGAAGATCAGGATCCAATTGATGAAGCTGTCCTAGCTGCTTTGAAGAAGGACGCATCCTGGGAAAAATATCAGGTCACCCATTTCCAACCTTTTGATCCGATTCATAAGCGGACGGAAGCAACAATTCAAGGTCCTGGTAGAAAGACTTTCAAAACGACAAAAGGCGCTGTACAGGTCATCATGGAACTGGTAGCCGATGCTTCAAAGATTCAACCACTTGTGGACGAAGCGGTGAAGCAGTTTGCATCAAAAGGTTTTCGTTCGCTTGCCGTGGCAAGTACGGAGGGAAAAGGCAAGTGGCAGTTATTAGGAATATTGCCGCTTTATGATCCACCTC
>JAJYOO010000277.1 GCA_021796155.1 Chloroflexota bacterium | reverse complement strand
GATGTCGTTTTATTATCACCCAGCGGAATCAATCCAAGAGAAACATCATGCAGCACTTGTCGCTTCGCGTACAACCAGATGGATATATATAAAATCGAAACCAGCTTTGCCAATTCCGAAGGCTGGTACGAACCTTGATAAAGCCCGCGTCGCGAGCCGAGACGCACCTCGCTTACCAGCAACACGGCCACGAGCAAAATGATCGTCAGTCCCATGACGGGGACAATCCATGTGCGGAGACGGTGGTAATCAAAATAGGAAAGCAAAAAACAAGCCACGATGCCAACGCCGAGCCACATGATTTGATGCTCGAACATGTAAAGCGCCGAACCATATTGCTGCAACGAATAATCCCATGATGCGGAAAACATCATGATCAATCCGAAGACAGTCAGCGCGATGACCGTGACCAGTAACGGCAAATCCACGGTCCGCCGCGGATTTGTGGAAGCTGGCCGCGCTTCCGCGTAAGGAGATTCGTTTACGAAAGTTCCTGCACCCATAATCTAAATTTCTCTCCTCGTTCTTCAAAGTCCTTGAACTCATCGAAGCTTGTTCCGCCGGGCGATAATAAAACGACATCGCCGGCCTCCGCAACCTCCGCGGCTTTGATGACCGCCTCATGCAGATGTTCGACGCGGTCCAGCGTGTACGGTCTTTTTCCGGACCCTTCGACGTCGCTCAGGGCGGCTACCGCTTTCTGAATTTTTTCTGCCGCCTCGCCGAACAGCACAACGTGATCCACGCGCTGATGAATCAGTTGCGCTAATTCTTCCCATGAAAGATTCTTATCGCGTCCACCCAGCAAAAGAACAATTGGTTCATCGAATGAGCGAATGTCAGCCGTGGTACGTTCGGGCGCGGTGGCAATCGAATCGTTGTACCAACGCACGCCGCGTAACTCGCGGACAAATTCCAGCCGGTGAGATACGCCGCGAAATTCTTCCGCCGCAGTCAACATGGCATCCAGCGGAAAACCTGCCGCGTGTCCGATGGCAAACGCTGCCAATACATTCAGCACGTTATGATCGCCTCGAAGTTGGATTTGATCGCGGCGCAAAAGTGGAATGTCCACGCGATGATCGTAGAGATATAAAATGCCGTCCATGTAGTAAGTGCCTTCGGCGTCTTCATCCATTTTGCTGAAGCCGAACGAATGCAATTTGCCTTTGACTTGGTTGCGAAGATTCCATGAACCGGCATCATCGCGTCCAAGAACCGCAATATCACTTTGGGATTGGAATTCGAGGATGCGCGCTTTGGCTGCGGTGTATGCTTCCATCGTTCCATGACGATCCAAATGATTCGGCGTGATGTTCAGGATGGTTGCGATATTTGGCGAAATGGTCATCTGTTCCAACTGAAACGATGAAATCTCAAGGATTGCCAAATCATCGGGCCTCATCTCATCAACATAATTGATCAGCGGATCACCGATGTTGCCTCCGACGAAGGATGAAGGATGAAAGATAAAGGATGAATCCTCTTCTTTCTTTTTTCCTCTTTCGTCCATTGTGAGTTTCGCCATTTCACCGACTAGAGACGTTGTGGTTGTCTTTCCTGCCGAGCCAGTGATGCCGATCGTTTTGCATGGAACGGCTTCCATAAAAATTTGTGTATCGTTGGAAAGCGCGATGCCGCGCTTGATGGCTTCGTCCACGATGGGGAGGGTGAGAGGCACACCACCTGAAAGACACAACATGTCAGCGTGATCGAGCAGTTCGATTGGGTGGTTGCCTAAAGCCCATTGAATCGGCAGGCCGCTCAAAGTCTCGCGCACAGGCGCGAGCTGGGATTCAGAACGTTGGTCGCTTAACGTCACCGAAGCACCATGTCCAGTCAGCCAGCGCGCCAAAGCCACGCCTTGTCGGGCGGCCCCCAAAATCACAACGCGCTTGCCATTCCAATCAGCCATTTTTATATCAACGCCAATCCAACGCCGACCATCGCGGCCAGCAAACCAATCAACCAAAATCGTTGTACAACTTGCGTTTCGCTCCATCCAAGCAGTTCGAAATGTAAATGGATCGGAGTCATTTTGAAGAAGCGTTTGCCTTTCGTCATTCTGAAATAGGCGATCTGAATGACAACACTTACGATTTCACTAAAAGGAATAATTGCAATGATTGGAAGGAGAATCCATTGGCTGGTCATCAATGCGACGACCGCCAAAGTGGAACCGAGTGCTAGCGAACCGGTGTCACCCATGATCAGTTCGGCTGGATGAACGTTGAACCACAAGAAACCGAACATCGCGCCGACAAGTATGAAGCAGAACCGGGCCAGATAAACTTGATGTTGATTGAGGGCAATTAATCCGTAACCGGCGAACGCTGTAGCTGCGATCAAACCGGCCAATCCGTCGAGGCCGTCTGTAAAGTTGACGGCGTTCGACATGCTGACGATGATAAATGCCGCGATGGGAATGTACCACCAGCCCAGATCAAAATAGCCTTTGATGGTGGGCAGGAATAAGTCTGGAACGCCGAGAATGAATTTCAAAACGAACGCGGTGCCCAAAGCCAGAATGACCTGGTATAAAAACTTTGTGCGGGCGCGCATCCCTTCGCCGCGGCGTTTTCCACGGATGCCTTCCCAATCATCCACCGCGCCAAGCACGGCGTAACCAACCATCACGATGATTGGAACCAGTATGGAGCGTCCGACACCATTTTGCGAAGCGCCGATCAATGCAACTGCATTCAACAAACCTGTCATCAAAATAACCGGCAGGATCACCATGACGCCGCCCATGGTGGGCGTGCCCATTTTGATGCTGTGATGCGCGGGTTCCTCGACGCGGATAATCTTCCCGATTTTGAAATGTCGAAGGATGCGAAGAAGCGGTCCGCCCCAGATAACCGTCATCATAAAAGCCAAACCGGCCAGGCTCAAAGCCAGGGCGACCTGTTTCATGAAAGTACCTCCAAAGCTGCGGTGATAAGGTCCATACGCAGGCCGTGCGAACCTTTAATGAGCGCAACGTCATCCTTTGACAGATTTTTTTGAAGCCATTCAATGACTGGCGCGTTTTCCTCCCACTCAAAAATCTGTGAAGCTCTCATTCCAGAACGGCGCCCGGCTTGGGCGTACATGTGCGCGCGTGGGCCAAGAGTGACAAGTATATCCGCGACCTGACTTGTGCGCATACCGACCATCTCATGTCCCTGCCGTTCATACGGACCAAGCTCCAGCATATCGCCCAAAACGGCGATCTTACGTTTGCCTTCCAATTCATCCAACAAATTCAATGAAGCCAGCATTGATTCCGGCGACGCGTTATATGTGTCATCGAGAATCAGCGCGCCGGATTCGGAGCGGACTGCGACGAGTCGAAGCTGTGTATGTCCGCGGCGCAAACCGTCAATGATTTCCTGCCAGTTCAAACCTTCAGCCAGTCCAACTGCCGCAGCGCGCAAGGCCGTCTCAACCGAATGCCGTCCGATCATCGGGATGCGGACGTGCATCGTCTCATGCCCATAGTGAAGGCGGAATCGAATCCCATCCAGACCCAAACCTTCAACATCATCCGCCCACAAATCTGCTTCACTCGAAAGGCCGTAAAAGAAAACACGCGCCTTCGTCTTTTCTTCCATTTGACGCACGAGCGGATCATCGAAATTCAAAATGGCAACGCCATCGGGCGCGGGCGGCAGAGCTTGCACTAATTCGGCTTTGCCGCGCGCGATAGCTTCCTGCGAGCCGGCACGTTCGGCGTGGACGGTTCCAATGTTGGTCACCACGCCGATTTGCGGCAATGCGATATCACATAAAAAGGAAATTTCTCCGGGGACGTAGAATCCCATTTCAAGGACGGCTCGTTCATACCCGGACCCGAGGCGGAGCATCGTCAAGGGAAGCCCAATCTCGTTGTTGAGATTACCCGGGTTTCGCAACGTCCGATAGCGTTCACTCAAAACCTGTGCGATCACTTCTTTCGTTGTGGACTTGCCGACACTTCCGGTAATGCCAATCACGCGCAGATTTAATTTGCGACGCCAGAAGCGCGCGATCTGTTGAAGTGCGGCTAGAGAATTGTCCACGCGTAGGCAGAGGGGAGGAGTCAGATCGGGTTTGGATTCGGCTGATAGACCGCCGCGCAGGTCGAGGGTCCGGAATGATGCGTCAACGTCACGTTGAATTAAAGCAAAAGATGCCCCGCGTTTGAAAGCCTCGTTGATAAAGTCGTGACCGTCCGCACGTTCGCCGGGCAGCGCAACAAACAGCGAACCGGGGATGACCTGGCGTGAGTCAATTGCCGAATCCAAACC
>JAJYOO010000276.1 GCA_021796155.1 Chloroflexota bacterium | reverse complement strand
AACAGCGTTGAGGATCAGGGCGCGTCTCATGCGCTCCTGGCCCACGATGGCAGTGAATGGATAAATTGCAGGCATTATTTTCTCCGGCGTTGATTATATCGCAGGCGATAAGCCATGCAAGGGGAATTATGATTGTCACAACGACAACGTGACAGGCAGGGTTGTCAACTTGTGCAATCACCTTTATAATCCCGTCTACATTTCTTAATTCGGAGTCAGCTAACGATGGATCAGAATCAGACCCTGCCCGCTCAGGGGAGCAATACCAATCAGCAGGGAGACCAGAACAATCAGAGTATGGAATCACTGCTCGCAAATGAACACATCAAAGTAGACATGCCTCAACAAGGCGAGATTCGCAAAGGTGTTGTTGCGAGTGTTACTCCGTCTCAGATCCTCGTCAGTGTTGGCGCGAAATCTGAAGGCGTGATTTCAGGCCGCGAACTCGAACAACTTTCCGAGGAAGAGCGCGCGATGCTCCAGGTCGGCGCTGAAGTTCCGGTTTATGTTATCAACCCGGAAGATGAAAATGGTAACGTTGTCCTTTCTCTCCGGCGCGCGCAGGAACAGCTTTCCTGGGAGAATGTGGAAAAGATGCTCGAGGATGACCGCGTGTATGACAGCAAGATCGTCGGCTTCAATAAAGGCGGTCTGATCGCGATGGTTGGCGGGTTGCGCGGTTTCGTACCCTCTTCGCAGATCAGCGCGATGCGCCGCACGCAGTCCACGGGCGATACACCCGAACAGCGCTGGCAGAAAATGGTCGGCCAGCCGATCACTGTCCGCATCATCGAAGTGGATCGCGAACGACGCCGTTTGATTCTTTCGGAGCGCGCGGCTTCAACTGAGTCACGGCAGTCCATCAAAGAACGCGTCATCGAAGGGCTCGAAGTCGGCAAAGTTTATACCGGCCGCGTTACCAGTTTGTCGGATTTCGGCGCGTTCGTCAACGTGAATGGCGCAGACGGTTTGGTTCATCTTTCCGAACTTTCATGGGAACGTGTTCAGCATCCGCGTGAAGTTTTGGAAGTTGGTCAGGAAGTCAAAGTCAAGGTCATCAACATTGACCGCGACAAGAAACGCATTGGGCTTTCGATCCGCGCACTGGCTGATGATCCGTGGAAGACGCGCGTTGATAAATTCACTGTCGGTCAATTGGTTGAAGGTGTGATCACCCGCCTGACCAAGTTCGGCGCATTTGCCCGCCTCGAAGGCGACATCGAAGGCTTGATCCATATTTCGGAAATGGCGGATCATCGCATTGACCATCCAAAGGAAGTTTTGAAGGAAGGCGAAGTCCGCACGCTGCGTATCGTTCGCATCGAACCCGACCAGCATCGCATCGGCCTCAGCCTTCGCAAAGTCGACTCGGGCGCGTACGCCGACAAGGATTACAAGAAACTCATCGAAGAGTACGGGCATACGTCATCTGACGACGAAAAGCCCGAAGATAAAAAAGACTAAACAGTCATCTCGCGAAAGGGAGCGTGGCGCTTGAGCGCCACGCTCTTTCTGATTATGAACTTGATTATCGATTCACATTGCGATCTTGCCTGGAACATGCTCAACTTTGGCCGTGATTACACGCGTTCTGCGGCGGAGACTCGCGAGGCGGAAAATGGCGGCAGCGTTCCCGAACAGAACGGGGATAGTCTTATCGGCTGGCTCGATTACCAACGCGGCAATGTCGCGATTGTGTTCTCGACATTATTCGCCGCGCCGATTCGACGGAAAGAGGGTGATGGGGACAAGATCTATTATCGAGATTATGACGAAGCCCATCGCCTCTATATGGACGAGTTGCGGCTCTATCATCAACTGGCCGATTCCAAGCCTGATCATTTCCGCATGATCTTCAATTCCAAGGATTTGCGCGACCACATGACGGAATGGCGGGACGCGTCGAAGAAGGAACGACCGGTTGGTTTGGTTGTGTTGATGGAAGGCGCAGATGGTATTCGCAGCGTTGACGAACTTTCCGAATGGTATGAAATGGGCGTGCGCTTGATCGGCCTCGCCTGGTCTGGGACGCGTTACGCGGGCGGCACGCGCGAACCCGGTCCGCTCACGGACGAAGGCCGGCGTCTGCTGAAGGCAATGGCTGATTTCAATTTCACGCTCGATCTCAGCCACATGGACGAACAATCCGCGTTGGAAGCAATTGATCTTTATGATGGACCGTTGGTTGCCTCTCACGTTAATTGCCAGGCGCTTTTACCGAATTTTCCTACCAACCGGCATTTGTCTGATCGCGTCTTGCGCGGCCTGATCGAACGCGGCGGTATCATCGGAAACGTGCCGTTAAATTCGTTTCTCAAGTCGGGATGGAATCGCAAGACCGGTTCGCGTCGCGAGGAAGTTTCATTAGATACATTTGTCGCGCACCTTGACCACGTTTGTCAACTCGCGGGAGATTCCCTTCACTCGGGAATTGGCTCCGACTTCGACGGCGGTTTTGGCGTACAATCTGTCCCGCCGGAAATTAATACCATTGCGGATTTGCACAAACTGGTTCCGCTGCTTCTGGCGCGCGGTTATTCTGAATCAGATGCCGCAAATATTCTCGGCTTGAACTGGCTTAACTTTCTGCAAAAGAATCTTCCGTCATGAACGCCTCCAATTCTAAATCTGCATCTTTTCCAATTGATACGCAGCCGTTGCCCAAGGAACCTTCGCATGTCCGCTTGCGTGTGGGATTAATTACGACTTTAATTGGACTCTTCATTTTTACTGTCGGCGCAAAGCCGGGATGGTTTGGCTGGGACCGTAGCGCGGGCGTTGGCTTCGTTCAGATTTCGTTCTTCCTGTTCGGGCTTGCCGTCGTTTGTCTCGGCGGCTATGTGGGAATATCCGCTTTGTGGACGGGGACACAACGCAGCATCATCGCGGATATTGGGATGCGACTTGTAGCCACCGGCTACGTTATCTCGGTCTTTGCCGGACTCGCGGATGTGTTTGGAATGGGTTCCCAGCCTTTGCCGCAGATTCCATATTTTGGGCCGTGGCAGGCAACCGGCGTCTTGATCGGGCAAGTGGTGATTGCTGTTGGCTTTTTGATGGCCATTCCATATCACATCCATCATGCAAAGTAAAATGCCGCGGTTGGGTTTTGATTTTTGAGCTCGATGGCATGGCAAAACCACAAAAGAACAATCTTGAAAAGTCATCTTTGTTTCCTCTCTTGAAAAAACTTTCCTGGTTTTGCGTGGGGTAAAATTCATTTGATGCCTGATCTAGTTTCCTCCATTCGCGAACGATATATGCATGTGCTCGATGAAGTTTCCAGCGCGGCCAAAAAAGTTGGGCGGAATCCCGCAGCGATTCGTTTGGTGGTGGTGACCAAAAAGCAACCCGTCGAAGTTGTCCAAGCCGCAATTGAAGCGGGCGCGAAAATCCTTGGCGAGAATTATGCGGAGGAAGGCGTCCAAAAAATTCTTGCGTTGGAATCGCAATCTGCTGTTAATCAATCTGGGGTAGAATGGCACATGATCGGCCACGTCCAGAGCCGCAAGGCGGAATTGGTGGCGCGATATTTTGCTCTTTTCCATTCGCTCGATAGCTTGAAACTTGCCCAACGCGTTAACCACTTTGCATCTGAAGCTGGGCGGACGTTGCCCGTTCTGCTTGAATTCAACGTGGGCGGCGAAGAAAGCAAAAGCGGCTGGCCCGCTTCCGACGAATCGCGCTGGCTGGATTTGCTTGCGGATGTAGATGCCATCGCCGCGCTGACGAATCTCGAGGTTCGCGGCCTGATGACGATGCCGCCTCTTTCTACCGGCCCGGAAATGGCGTGGCGTTATTTTGAGCGTTTGCGGCGTCTGCGTGATTTTCTTGCCAAGCGCGTGCCGCAGATAAATTGGACGGAGCTTTCAATGGGAACGAGCAGCGATTACCGCGTTGCGGTCGAAGAGGGCGCGACGCTTGTGCGGGTCGGTCAGGCTATTTTGGGGCCTCGACCATCATTTGGAGGTTGAATGGTTTTTGTTGGGCTGGCAAATGCGGTTAATATCCTTGCCAATTTTCTGACGATCCTGGTTTTGATCTCAGTGATTCTTTCGTGGTTCATGTCGCCATATCATCCGTTGCGTGCCGCGATTGACCGCATTGTTGATCCAATGTTAAATCCGATCCGCCGCGTTATCCCGACGGCGGGAATGTTCGATTTCAGCCCGTTGGTTTTGATGATTCTGATCGAGGTCGCAGCAAGTATCCTGACTCGTATCCTGCTTTCTTTATAGTGAGGTGGTTATGCCCAAACGGAATTTTCATTTGCATGACGGTAAAAAGGTTCGGCGA
>JAJYOO010000275.1 GCA_021796155.1 Chloroflexota bacterium | reverse complement strand
GGGCAGGTTTCAGCAGTGTGCTGGTGACGAACAAAATAGAGAGACATTTGAAACTCCTTTGGTTGTTTTATGTCATTGCGAGGAGCCGCCTCACAGGCGACGTGGCAATCTCGTCTTTTGTAACAGGAGATTGCTTCGGGGAAAAACGCCCTCGCAATGACATTATTTGATTTGTATTTCTTCTTCGACAAACTGCGAACGATCTTCAAGCAATCTCCACGAGCGGCTTTCAACCGCCTTGCCTGATTCTACGTTCGTGATGATATATGAAAAAAACGGTTGCGCCCAATCGCGGTCAAATTCGGATGGACGATTCGGATGGTCAGGATGCGAATGGAACACACCGATCAGACTCAGCCCGAGGCGGTCAGCCTCCAATTCGGCTTTGAGATAATCTTCGGGCGTGATCAAATAACGGTTATGACGTGCAGCATCTTCGCGCGAATTCGTTAGCGGAAGGATGGCTTTTATCGCGCGCTCCGCGCCATCTGAACCAAGCAAAAAGCCTGCACCTTCTTCAGGATAAGCTTGTGCACCGTGTGCGTGAATTTGCGTCAAAATATCCTTTGAAAGTCGCAACATCATTTGCCTTCCCACAAAGCTTTGTCGCTCAAATATTTGTAGCCCGCGTCGGGAAAGAGTGTAACGACTATGCCATCTTTCAATTTAGACGCGACTTGTAACGCGGCGACCATCGCCGCACCGGACGAGATTCCAACAAACAGACCTTCTTCGCGCGCCAAGCGTCGGACCATTTCATGTGCCGCTTCGGTCTGGACTTCGAGCGTTTCGTCAGCAAATGACTCATCATAGATCCCAGGCTTGATCGCGGAGGGCATATGCTTGAGGCCTTCCAGTCCGTGGAATGATGCATCCGGCTGAAAAGCAATAATCTTTATATTCGGCAACTTTTCGCGCAGATAGCGACCGGTTCCCATCAACGTACCTGATGTTCCAAGCCCCGCGACAAAATGTGTGACCTGTCCATTCGTTTGAGCGAGGATTTCCGGACCGGTCGTCAGATAATGCGCCTGCCAGTTGGCATCGTTGTTGTATTGATTCGCATACCAATATAAATCAGGCTTTTCTTTCGCCATTTGACGCGCTACACGAATCGCGCCGTCCGAGCCTTCAGATGGATCGGTGAGAATCACTTCTGCGCCAAGCACCTTCAGCATCATGATTCGCTCCGGGCTGGCATTGGCAGGCAAACATAACGTAACCGGAATCCCCATCGCCGCGCCAAAAGTCGCGTACGAAATTCCCATATTGCCAGAAGTCGAATCAAGCAAGCGTTTACCGGGAATAAGGTCGCCGTTTGTAATTGCGGTGCGAATAATATTGAGCGCGGGCCGATCCTTGACCGAGCCACCGGGATTGAACCATTCAGCTTTAGCGAAAATTTGAATTTGGCGCGGCAGGTCTCGGGTCACGCGGCGAAGCGGAAGCAACGGCGTGTTCCCCACATACGACCCAAGTCCATCATCCAAAGATTTAAATTGTGTTCTACGGATTTGTGTAAGTGTCATCTCATACCAAATAAAATCAGCCAACGAAAACAAAAAGGACGCTATGCAGCGCCGCCGATTCGATTATCGAATGCGGGAGTCGCACACCGTCCTTCAATTCGTTGGCTGAACTTCTCGAAGAGGTGGTGTTACGAACCCCGCCTCAGACAGGAGCAAAGAAGAATTGTAAACATAGTTACCAATAAGATGCCGGTTATTTTACAATTCTTACTTGGTTTGTCAAGACAAAAATCAGGAAACTATTAACCGCCTGAGATAGAAGCAAGCAATGCAATGCGATCAGACTCGTTGAGCTTTGTTTCCAAGCCGTCCAAGTCTCGAACATTTTGATCATTCACAAAAACATTGATATGACGGCGCAGCTTGCCCTCGGAATCAAAAACATGAAATCGCAGGTCGGGATATTGCGAAACTGCATTTTGCAAAGCGTCTGAAACCGTCGCGCCATGGATAACGGCCTCTGCTTGATTATTGATGTAGTAGCGCATCAGCGCGCCGACTTTCAAAACAGGCATATTCCCATTTTACTGCTTCTGGAAAATTCACCACAGAGATCACAAAGCGCACAGAGAATATAAGAAAGACTCCGTGTTCCCCGTGCGCTCTGTGGTGAAAAATAAAAAGCCGAGAATTTGCATCTCGGCTCTTTACGTTTTCCTTCTTACTTTTTACTATTTACTTTCGCTACTCTTCCTTCTTTGCTTCCATTTCTTTCTTGTGCGCTTCCACGATACCAGCCGCGATTTGTGACGGCACAATATCGTAATGATCAAGCTCCATCGTGAAGTAGCCGCGTCCACCGGTAATCGAACGAAGTTGGGATGTATAGCGCAACATTTCCGCCAACGGAACATGCGCCACGATGACTGTATTGCCGCGTTCAGCCTCCGTGCCTTGCACGCGTCCACGGCGGGTGTTGAGGTCACTCATCACATCGCCCATGTTCGCATCCGGCACAACCACATGCACATTCATGATCGGCTCGAACAAAACCGGGCCCGCGTCCTGCACCGCAAGCTTGAACGCTTCCCGCCCGGCAATTTCGAAAGCAACCGGCTTCGAGTCAACAGGATGTTCCTTGCCGTCGTACACGATGACTTTTACATTGCTCATCGGATAACCCGCAAAAGCGCCATGTAACATCGTCGCATGGATGCCTTTTTCAATGGCAGGTAAATAGGACTTGGACAGGTTCATGCCGACCAGTTCGTCGGTGAATTCAAAGTCAGCGGACGGAAGAGGCTCGATGCGTAGATGAACTTCGCCGAATTGACCAGAACCACCGGATTGTTTTTTGTGGCGATATTGAGCACTGGCTCTACGCGTGATTCCTTCGCGATATGGGATCTTCGGTTCGTGAGAGGCCAGCCCAACCTGGAACTTGGTCTGTGCACGATGCATGGCAACGTCAATGTGTTGATCGCCCATACCCTGCAGGATCGTCTCGCCGGTCGCCTGTTCGTTGTACCAGGAAAGCGTCATGTCTTCCTCGCACAAGCGGTTAAGTGTCGGTGTAGTCTTGGCAGCGTCAGCTTGCGTCTTTGGTGAGATTGCAACACGGAACAAAGCCGCGGGAAATTTGGGTGGCGCAACCGTCAGCGGATGATTCTTATCGCTGAATGTATCGCCCGTCGCACTGACGGTTAACTTTGCAACCGATCCAATGTCACCAGCATGAACCACTTTGACGGCAATCTGTTCCTTGCCGCGCTGAAGATGCAAGCCAGACATGCGCTCTTCCGCGTTTTTATTTTGGTTCCATACATGCGCGTCCGCTTGAACCGTGCCGGATAATACGCGAAAATAAGTCATCTTGCCAACGAACGGATCGGCAGTCGTTTTCCAAACGTACGCGGCCAGCGGACCGGTATCAGATGCTTCTAACTTTACTTCGCTGTCTTTGTTTTTAGAAACACGAGCAGGTGCCTGTGCTGGCGATGGAAGCAGATCCACAATGCCATTGAGCAACGGCAGGACGCCAATCTCATGTCCGCCCGCGGCGCAATAGACCGGGATAAAGGCTCCAGAATGGACAACATCTTTTAGACCACGAATCAGCTCCTCGTCCGAGAGAGAACCGTTTTCGAGATATTTTTCAAGCAGTGTATCTTCGCCCTCCGCGGCCGCCTCTGCGAGTACACCGTGCGCTTCCTTCGCCGCGGCTTGCATATCCGCAGGAATCTCCGAAGCAGTTTTGCCATCAGCCAAGAAAGCTTTCATCGAAATTAAATCAACCACGCCTTTGAAATCATGCTTCTCGCCAATCGGCAATTGAACTTTCACGAGGCGTTGACCGCCTGCATGTGCAAACTCTTCAACCGAAGCATAGGCTTTTTCAAAATTGGCGTTATCACGATCCAGCTTGTTGATGACTACAAAGCGCGGCAACTTGAATTCGTCCACATGCCGCCACGCAATTTCCGTGCCGACTTCGAGTCCTGCGACCGCGTCGACCAGAACCAACGCACCGTCTGAAACACTCAGAGCAGAAATAACTTCACCAACAAAATCGGTGAAACCCGGTGCATCCAGCACATTGATTTTGTAGTCGCGATGTTCAACTGGGAGAACACCAGTATACAGGGAAATCTTGCGGCGAATTTCTTCCTCGTCGTAATCAGAGATGGTCGTGCCGTCCTCGATCTTGCCGAGCCGCGTGGTCGCCCCCGTTGTGTGTAGAAACGCCTCCGCCAACATCGTCTTGCCTGCGCTCCCATGTGAGACAAGCGCAATGTTGCGAAGAAACTCAGTGGTATACTCTTTCATCACAACCCTTCCTATAAGTGGAATGATGCCAGCCGCATGA
>JAJYOO010000274.1 GCA_021796155.1 Chloroflexota bacterium | reverse complement strand
GCAGGACTTTCCGCGGCGATGGATGATAGTCACAGATGACGCGTAGCGCGTGATGAACAAACCTTCCTCCAGCGCGCTATCGCCGCCGCCAACGATGACAACTTTCTTGTCCTTGAAGAACCAGCCATCACACGTCGCACAATACGAAACACCGCGTCCGGTCAACGCTTCTTCGCCGGGCACTTTCAATTTATTCGGGTCCGCACCAGTCGAGACGATGATCGAGTCTGCGGTGTATTCGCCGCTGTCCGTCTTGACCCTGAACGGCCGCTGCGACAAATCCACTTCGCTGGCTGTGTCATATTCCACCTTCGCGCCGAAATGTTCCGCTTGCTTTTGGAATAATTCGCCCAACTGCGCGCCGCCCACACCCTCCGGGAAGCCCGGATAATTTTCGATGGTAAACGTCAGCGCGGCTTGACCGCCCAATTGCGTGCCAGTTAACACCACAGGCGCGAGTTCCGCGCGTGCAGCGTAGAGCGCGGCAGAAAGTCCCGCCGGGCCTGCGCCGAGAACTAAAACTTTGACATGATTTGAGTTACCGTTTGATCCCATTTTGAATTCAACACCTTGTTTATTTTTCGCCTTGATTGAGACAACGCGTATGTCGCGTTTATTACTATCCGCATTTTATCAGATGCACAGGATGAAAAAAAGTTGCAGAATCCTTATTCTACGAATTGCTCATTAGTGGTGTTCAGTGACGAGATGATGATTATGATTGGGAAGAGAAATTCGTCTCCAAAAAGAGTTTATACTAAACTGCATTTTCATGTTCTTAAAAACTTGAAAGTCGCACAGTTCCATTCTTTCGTTCAGTCTTATCGGTAGCTACCAGACTCATGAAACTTTTTAGAGCAAGCCTCCTCTTTATTGATGTATTGATCATCCTCACTTTACAATCCTGCAGCGGACTTCCTTTGATCTCCGCGCCTGCCATTGCTTATACGTTACCTCCCACGCCAATGATAATCCCTACCTTTACAAATGTGCCTAACCCCACGCCACTATCATCTCTCCCAAGCCTTTATGTAGACGGTCCATATATTCGAAGAAGCGACACTAAGGATATTGTTTATTTAAAAGGCGTCGCAGTGACCACATTCGAGTGGTCAACATCTCCATATAAAGACACAATAAAGCTTCTATCCATTGCCCAGCCTTGGAATATAAACGTGCTGCGTTTAGGAATGGCAGTGGTTACAACTCCACAGTACCTCGACCAACTCGACAAGGTAATAGATTGGTGCGAACGACATGGAATTTATGTGATTCTTGACCCGCACGCGTTGAAACATAATCAAGAGCCTGCCTTGCCAGACGATGATGTCGTTTCGCTTATGGGAACTTTGGCAGGCAGATATGCTGGTAAGCCAAATGTTCTTTACGGCTTATGGAACGAACCCGGAAAAGTTGATTGGACGGATTGGTGGCCCTGGGCGATAAAAATATCTGAAGCGATTCGATCAGCAAACCCACAATCAATTCTGGTTGTTTCAGGAACGCAGTGGTCAAGAGATTTCAGGTATCTTGAACTTCATCCGTTTCCTTATCAGAACGTGATCTACGATGTCCATGATTATGCTTGGACGGGCGAAGACATCAGGCCGTGGTGGATTTGGATGGTCGGAAAGTTTCCCATTGTTCTGGGGGAATTCGGCGGCACACAGGCTTCGAACCAGTTTCTTTGTCCGTACCAAAGCTCATGTGATCTTCAATACATGGAAGATACACTGAACATTGTAAATGATTATCCCGGTCTGTTACATTACACCGCGTTTGAAATGGAACCTTCCGATGGCGGCCTTACGACCAAATCGGGCGATCCAACAGAGCGCGGGAAATTGATAATTTCAGATTTGAGTCTTCATCCGCCCACAAACTTCTACGCGCAGCTTCATCCTTAAACAAACAGGTCGCGCTTCAAGCGTGACCTGTTACTTTATCAGTGATCTTCAACGCTTCATCCAGCACGTCGAAGCCTTCCTTCAGTTGTTCTTCCGTGATAACCAGCGGCGGGATGATTAGCGCGGTGTGCCAGTGAATATCCAAATACAATCCGTGATCGAAACAATATTTTTTGAACGCGGTCATTTCAGGACTCGTTCCATTCCACGGAGCCATCGGTTCCTTCGTTTTTCGATCTTTAACTAATTCGACAATCCCAAACAACCCGATTGAGCGGACATCGCCGACAGACGGATGCGACTCGCCCAAATCAGTCAGCATCCGCTTCAACACCGGGCCCATGGCGGCCGCGTGCTCGACGATTTTATCTTCCTTCATGACATTGATATTCGCAATTGCCGCAGCCAGCGAAATCGGATGCGATGTATAAGTCAACCCCGATTTATAAGCGACATCATCGAAGTGCGCCGCGATCTCCGGCTTCATTGCCACCGCGCCCAGTGGCGCGTACGCGGACGTGAGTCCTTTTGCCATCGTCATAATATCTGGCACGACATTCCAATGGTCAACCGCAAACCATTTTCCGGTGCGGCCAAATCCGCTCATGACTTCATCGGAGATCATCACGATTCCGTATTTATCACAAATTGCGCGCACGCCTTGCATATAACCTTCTGGCGGAATGATGATGCCATTTGTACCAGTAACTGATTCCATCAAGATGCCAGCAATCGTTTCCGGCCCTTCGTATTGGATAATTTCTTCGAGATGATTCAAGTAATCCCGCGTAAATTCTTCTTCAGAAATATTTGGATTGGTTCGATGGAATGTTGACCGATAACGATATGGATCCAAGAAATGAACAACGCCCGGCATCAACATTGGTTCCCAGGCCACGCGTCGTGGATCGCCGGTTGCGGCCATCGCACCGGCTGTCGCACCGTGATAGGAACGATAGCGCGACAAAATCTTATATCGTCCGGTATGACCGCGAGCCAACTTGATCGCATTCTCATTCGCATCCGCGCCGCCCAACGTGAACAAGACCTTTGTCAATTTCCCGCCCGGCGAAACTTCGGCGACCAATTTGCTCGCCAGCGCGCGGACTCGATTCGTCATGCTCGGCGCGGTATAAGGCAAAGCGCGCGCCTGCTCAACCATCGCTTCGATCACGCGCTCATCTCCATGACCGATATTGACGCACATTGTCATCGAGTTGAAATCTAGATAGCGTTTGTCATCCACATCCCAAAAATAAACGCCTTTGGCGCGCTTAACCGGAAGCGGATTTACTTTCGCCTGCGCTGACCAAGTCCAAAAAACGTGCTCTTTTGAAAGCGGGAGAATTTCATCATCTGGAAGATTGAACATTTTATCCTCATGGTAGTGGCACAGCGAAATCTCAAAAGAATTTGACGATCAATCACCCTGCTGTGCCACTACAAATTTTCAAACAAATTATAATCCTTCACCCTATGTCATCCTTTCCATTCAAACGCATCGTTGTTGTGGGCACAACCAGCTCGGGCAAATCTACGCTGGCGAAAAAGCTGGCAGAACAATTCGGTATGGATTTTATCGAGCTTGACGCGCTTCATTGGGAGCCAAATTGGACTGAAGCGCCGCTCAATGTTTTCCGCGTAAGAGTCGAATCAGCTGTATGTGCGGAACGCTGGGTCATCGCCGGGAATTATCATACAGTACGCGACATTATTTGGCCGCGTGTTGAAGCAATCATCTGGCTTGATTATCCACTTTGGACAATCTTCTGGCAATTAACGCGCCGCACGTTTACGCGCTGGTGGACGAGAGAATTATTGTGGGGAACGAACCGTGAAAATCTTCTGATCCATTTCAAACTTTGGTCGGACGATTCGCTTTATCACTGGCTGTTCAAAACTTATTGGCGGCGCAAACGCGAATATCCAATTCTTTTCAGCCAGCCGGAATATGCCCATTTAAAAATTATTCACTTGAAATCGCCAAAGGAAACTGATGGATGGGTGGAACAGTTCTCAGTAATCAGTGACGAGTGATCAGTGATCGCTTCGCCTGCGGAACCATGCGACGATTTGCGTAATCCCCAAAACTGAAACAATTGCCAATAACAAAGCCCACTCAAAGTTGAATTGCAATTTCAAGATCATGGCGAAACTGGCCACTGCAAAGCCGGCCAACGCCAGCAAAGAAATCCGGACGAGATGACGCGTCTCGACGACGCGCCGCTCCTCATCCGAGGCCGCGAAGCGCAGGCGGTATCGAAAGTTGGTCAGATCCCACGCCATGAGTCCGCCAATCGCGCCGGCAAACATCCAGCCGGGCGCGAAATTCAAAAACCATAATCCCAAAGCCGCAGCAAGAAAATTGAAAATCAAGCCAATGTATGCAAACCAGCGCCAGCGCTGCCACACTGCAAAAAACCAAACCGCACCGAAGAGAATGATC
>JAJYOO010000273.1 GCA_021796155.1 Chloroflexota bacterium | reverse complement strand
CGCGTCATCGGATATGCGCGGGCAATTGTTTTGGGTCGCGATTTTTTCCAAGCACGCGGCTCAATGTTTCAGCTTTGGCATCTCCGGTCAACATGAATAGAATTGTTCGCGAAGAATTCAAAACTGGCGGCGTCAATGTGACGCGATTCGCGGGGCGGCCCTGATAATGTCCGGTGACGGCGATGACCGGTTCCGTTGAATCTACGGGCGAGCCGGGGAATAATGAAGCAGTGTGTCCGTCTTCGCCCATGCCGAGCAGAACCAAATCGAAGCGCGGCCAATCGAGCGGTGGGAATGCGAAACGTTTCAGGACGAGAGAATAGTCTCTCGATGCCTCAGCCGGTTCCAGTTCGCCTTTGACGCGGTGGACGTTCGACTCTGGAATGTCAACGCGATTCAAAAAGGCATCGCGTGCCTGTCCATAATTTGATTCTTTGTCGTCCGGCGGAACGCAGCGTTCATCGCCCCAAAAGATGTGAGTATTTTTCCAATCAATCTGATCGCGAAAATCCGAGCCGAGCAATTCAAAGAGACGCTTCGGCGTGCCGCCGCCGTTAAGAACAAATAAAAAGCATCCGCGTGCTCCTATTGCATCGCGTGATGTCTCAACGATTTTTTTAGCGGCCCATTGACTCAACGACTCGATGTCGGCAAATGTTTTTAAAATAAAGTTGGACACAATAATTTTTATTTTACTTCGCAGGCAATTACAGACTTTGAACGCTTATTAAACTTTAACAATCGAGTCTTCGGAACCATAAGGATTGCTGCGATATTCATCGGCTTCCCAATCGTTTTCCCAGCGTTCATCATTGAGATAATAGCGGAAGCGATATTCGCCGGGCGGCAGCGTAATCGAAACGGAAAAGGTTCCGTTCTTCAACCGCTTCATGGGATGCGCGTTCTTGTCCCAATGGTTGAATGAACCGCAAAGGCTGGCGGACTCCGCGTTGGCTTTTGCTGGCAATGAGAACGTTATGCGGCAATTCCCATTTTTCAAATAAGACTTTTTCAACATTTCAACCTCCTGAAAGTGTGCCGGATTTTTGCAGACGGTTCCTTGCATCCAAATAGGCATGGACGGTCGTGACGAATGCGGCGTGACTCCATGTCAGCGGGCTGACCGAAAGTGGTTCGTCGGTGAACGGATTGACTTGTTCCGCGAGAATCCCGCTTGGCAGCGCGTGATCAACGACCCAATGAATCAAATCCAATGATTTTTGCAGATCATCTTTTGTACGCGCAGTGGCCGCGTACCATTCCGAAAGCCAGAGGGTGCAGATGAACCATGGGTTGCCGGGAACGTTTTGAATGTCCTGGCTGACCTGATGATATTGATCGTTCTCGTAACGCGCCACGCCGCCAACATTTGTCTTCACCCATAAACGATCCTTGATGGCGTTCATCGTTTGGACGATCTTCGGATCGTCGGGCGCGTACATGCCGAATTGCCAAAGACCGACGAGCGACGCATCAATGTTTGAATCAACGTCCCAGCTTCCGTCTGCTTTGCGATTGATCATGCGGACGAAGCGCTTCAAATCTGGGCGCCAAAGCTGCGCGTCGGCCCCGGACTTTATCTCGTCTGCAGCTTTGCGATAGCGCCGCGCACGCTCCTCGTCGCCGAATGATTCGGTGAAACGCGCCGCCGCATCCAGTCCGGCCCACGCTGCGGCGACTGTCCAACTCAAAACGCCGTGACGCTCCTCCCATAAGTCATAGCTTGGGATCGGCAAGCCCGATTCCGAATCGCGGTGCATTAATAAAAAGTCGCCGACGGAGCGAATAAGGTTTCGGTACAACGGCTTGATGAATTCGACATCGCCGAAGCGCTCGAAGTGTTTCCACAAAGCCCAAAGCACGAGCGCGGTTTCATCTTCCTGAATTGGGATTTCCTTTTTGCCATCGCGATACCACGGATGCCACGAGGACGCCAGCGTGCCATCAGGATTGTATTTATGCAAAAGATAACCTTCGCGTGTCAGAACCTTCGCACAAAAATTGAAGAAGTTGCGCGCGAGATCCATGCCATTGGATAAGATCATGGCGTTCGTCACGAGCGATCCATCACGCGGCCACATGTAGCTGTATGTGTCGCGCACGTCGGACGAAATATCCGAGTCGTTTGCGGCAATGACTGCGCCACCGTTATCAATCTGTGTGCGGACGACGAGCAGGCTGATCGCATATTGATGCAAAACTTCATGTGGAATATTGGCTTCGTCGAGGATGTGTTTCTGGAGCCAAAGATTCCAATATGCGCCTGTGCGGTCAAGATATGTTTGTGGTCCGCGCTCGCGGACGTTTCGATTGATGCGCGCTACCGATTCGAAATCCGGGCCGACCGCCATCCAGTAATAAAGCGTGCGCGTGCCGTGTGCAGGGATTTTCAACTCGAAGCCAACCGTCGAATCAACGGAACCGTGTGCGACCGCGTTACCGGAAAGTTGCCCGTCTTCCGCGTCGCGCCATGTCCCTTCGAGATTGCGGATTTCTTTTAGTCCACATGCCCATTGATGAATGCCGACGACCAAGCCGTCTTTTGTGTCGGCAGTCGGCGACCAGCCGGGACCCGCATCGCCATCTTCCAAAACGACTCCGCCATTGATCAAAAACCAATTGTCATCCTTATAATGAATCACCGCGCGGCGATCCGGTTCATAATAAGCCGTATCGCCATATTCATTACCGAGGATATGAAAATCATGGTGGAAGAACAATCGAATTATTCGCGCGGTATTTGAATCGTTGATGACGTTTAGCCGCTTGACGAGCAAATCTTCGTGGAAGTCTACGGCTTCATTGATTTCAAGTTTGATGTTCAAGTCGGGGTGATGAAGGTTGATGTCCGTGACAAGTGTATCGTGTCCGTAACGAAGCTGTCGTTGCCATTTGTCATCGTCCAGCCATCGGAACTGGTTGTCCACCCAAACGCCCATGCGGAAGGGATGTCCCATCGCATGATTTTCCTGTCCGACATGCGGCCAAAATAAATCGCGAATCTGATATGTGTTGTCAAAAGCCACCAACAAATTGCCGTTTCCTAATGGTAAATCGCGCGGCATGACTCAACTCCTTATTCCGCATCTCCCATTCTTATGATGACTTCGATCCATTCATTCTTACAGCCGTTGAAGCGCGGATAATGGGGATGCCAGCTCTGAATTAATATGGATTTGCATTAGACGTTTGGCGGAGTCAACGATGACTTGCAAAGCGCGTTCGGAGCATCCAATGCTTTGGAGATTCAACAATTCGCCAAATGAAACACGCGGCACGAGATCCAATTTCTTGCCGAGCATCTGCTGGATAACTTGGATCATCATTGCCAGTCGCTGCCTGTCCGGGCGCGCACGCCTCAGCCATGTGATTGGATGACGCATATAGCGCGGGTCAATGACATTGCTGACGATGCTTGTGATGACTTGAGTCTGCGGCACGTTACGCAGGAAAATTTCGAGACTGCGCGACCAACGAGGCAGTTCATTTTCCGGGTGTGGCATGAACGAAGGATCGGGATCAATGTTCCCGTCAGCGAACAGCAAAATCGAGCCGCCTGCGCGTAAATGTCGGATTGATTCGCGCGTTGCTGCCATGCGGTTGTGCGTATCAAAATACGAAGTGAAAATCAAATGCTTGCTGACATTTGGAAGGTTTAGCAGGAATGGAATGTCGCCGGCAACCACTTTCAAGTCAGATCGTTGTGCGGCGGCGATCAGCGTGATCGAATCAACCGTGCCGGGATGATTCGACGCGATCACAAGCGGCCCTTCACGCGGAATATTTTCAACACCGCGCGTTTCGAATCCGCTGACCAGGTTTGAAAGCAGATAACGTGCCGCGTCTGATAATCCCTGCTGTGCGACGAGCCGGTCACATTCAGCAAACATCTCAGAGAAATGCCGCGTGGCGCGGTCAAGGAATGGGCGCAAGTGTTTGCCGATCCAACTGTCAATCGGCAATCCCATTGCCTGAATGACTTCATTCTCGATCAATTGTGTGAGCGTTGAAACTTCGGTGGTCATGTCGCCTCTTGCAAAAATTATACGTCGGTTTGCAGATGTGTGGCGACTGGAATACAATCGCCCGTAACCTGACAGTCACATTTGAAGTGACTGTCAGGTTACGGACCATATTATGCCTCGCATTGATCTCAAACGACTCAAAGCGCATCGTTCCCGAACCTTTCACCTTTCTCCCGCCAAAGCGGTTTCATCTCCATCCCAGGCTTTGAAATTCGTCAATGAACGCGGCTTCGTTTATTTCTGGCCGATCAATGGCATTGACCTTCCGAGTCTGTGGGCCGCGGTCGCTGGCGACCGGCCCGTTCCCAATGAACACGATGATCCCGGTCAT
>JAJYOO010000272.1 GCA_021796155.1 Chloroflexota bacterium | reverse complement strand
ACCCCGAACGCACCACCGCGTGATCATCCACGAGTAGCAGGCGTGTTGCCATCTTGAGCCTCGCTTTCATGATGATACGGAATAAACGCTTCGATCAACGTTCCCTGTCCGGGCCGCGTTTGAAAGGAAACTTTTCCGCCCAATAGCGCGGCGCGTTCCTGCATCCCGGCCAGTCCAAGCGACGGGCGGCTGGACGATTGCACGACTTTGATGTGGTCGAGATCGAAGCCGCGGCCGTCATCGCGCACGTTGACGCGCATGCCTTTCTCTTCAAAGTCCAACTCGATTTTGACGTTCTTCGCTTCGGCATGTTTGATGACGTTGTTCAACGCTTCCTGGATGATTCGGAACGTGGCGATCTTCGCGGCTTCTTCAATCGGCTCTTCATATCCCGAAATCTCCACGCGGACTTTGAGCGGATACCGTTCTTCGACTTTTCCCGCGTACCAACGCAGCGCGGCTGAAAGTCCAAGATCATCGAGATGCGATGGACGCAGGTCCGTCATCAGGCGCTGGAGTTCTTTAAGGGAATCCGCTGCCAGCGTTTGAAGTTCATGCAATGTATCGGTCGCCCGCTTCGGGTCCCGCGTGATGCGTGCTTCGAGTCCGCGCAAGCCCATGCCAATCGCGGTCAAGGATTGTCCGGTCTCATCATGCAAATCGCGCGCAATGCGCTGGCGTTCTGATTCCTGCGCGGCCACCACGCGTCGGAAAAGTTCGCCGCGCATCGCTTCGCGTTGTTCTGCTTCTTTGAGTTTTTCCGCTTGCAGTGCCGCGATCTTTTGATCGGTCTCGACTTGGAACGCGCGCAGGAAACGGATGACAAAAACCGAAGCGATCACCGCGAGGATGGCTCGGAAAAGTTGGACTGGGAAACCGAAGACTTGCAGGAAGAGATTCTCGTTGATGAAGTTGGACGGCGGTAGGACGCTGGCGTTCACGAATAATTGACCGATGATTCCATACCATGCAAACGTTACCGCAGCCCACAACGCGTCCTGACCAAATCGCACGAGTCCGACGCGCCGGAAGGCGCGCTGTTGTGCGACCAAACCAATCGCGGCAAGAATGCTGGCCGGGATAGCGAGTGCGTAACGCGTCCATGCGTGAGCCGCATTGAAAATGTCCGTGGGCAGATACGCGGCTTTGATGTTGATCAAACCGAATACCCAAATTGCCACAAGTCCAAGCGGAACCATCAAACTGATGCGCTGTGCGATTTCATCTTTGGCGAGAAGATACGTGCCAAAGGCTGCCAGTGAAAGAAATGAAAAAGCCAGCGTGGAAAGTTGAAAAACGTACAGTGTGGTCGTACCGCTGTGTCCCGCCATTTGATCCACGAACGCAAACATCTCCGACCATTCATGCACGGCATGGATGAGTCCGAATCCCGCCAGCGGACGCAAAGCCTTACGTACACGTTCGTCGGATGAACGGCCTCCTTCCATCATCACCAGCAAGCCCATGCTGAAGAAGGCCAGTCCGTAGAAGAAATATATGATGACGATGCTTACGATTGGCACCGCCGCCCCGATTCCTTTCTGTTACCGCTCCCAAAAAAAGTTAAACACGAAGGTCACTAAGGAGCACAAAGGAGAGCTTTCACTTTTTTCCTTTGTGTGCTTTGTGGTTGAATCTTTTATTCACCTAATCTCAATTTCGTTCCGCACACGCGGCAGAAGCGATCATTGTTGTGGGCGCGTGCTCCGCATTGATGGCAATAGGTATCACTCGTGGCTTCTTTATCCTCAGCTTTGACGTGGCGTTTGCGGTCGCTGGATTTTCTGCCGCGATTCGACTGCCAGAAATAAATCAGTCCGCCCGCGATCAATACAACGCCGACCACGCCCAGCGCATACGGCAGATAATTGCTCAACATGACGCGTCCCTGCGTATCCGGTCCGAGCGGCTGGGACGGCTTGACGGTCTGCTGCGCCGATAAAGCATCCGTTGTTTTGATGTAATTGACATTCAATGTGAACTGCTGGCCTGCGGACAGCGGTCCGAAATCTTTTGTCAGATAACTCGTTCCATCCGAGCTTTGGGAGGAAGTCATGATCGGATCGGTTGTGATAGTCGTTGTATCCACCGGGACGCGGACGTTCATGCTGAAGTCATCCGTTGCATAAGCGCCGGGCCAGACGTAAGAGTATTGCCGCGTCTCGCCATCTTTTGTGATCGGCTGGTAATATTCGATGTGATATGTTGACTGTGTTGACACCTTGACCGAAACGATTTGCCAGTTGCCGCTGGTTGTTGGCCCGGCATAATCGGCATTGAGCAAATTGCCGTCCGTGCTCAATGTTGCGACTGCCATCAAATTCGCGTCCTTTGGGATCGGATAGTCAATAGTAATGGGTAATGCAGTCGCCGCGGGTAATTTAAAGTCAACAATAACCAGCATACTGGGCTGGTCATATTCAGGCCATAATTGCACCTGGAGATTTGTCAGCTTGAGGGAAGCCGGGGTTGGTGTCTGCGCGCTTGCGGAGAATGGAAACGCAAACATCGCAAAGAAAAATAAAACAGCCAGCCACTTTCGCATGGACACCTCCAATGGAGTTTCCTGAATCTTACCATGCAAGCGGAGGCCGAGAAACTCCTAAAACGCACAAGGCGGGGAGAAGAATGTCACTGTTTGGCTGGGCTGTTTCTCGTAACTGCGGCCAATGCCTGAACCAATTGCCAACACGCTTCATTGGTCGGCGTTGGGATGTGATGCTGTTTACCTGCACGTGTGATCGCACCGCAAATGGAATCAATCTCAGTCGGCGCACCGCGTACAACATCTTGCAACATGGATGAATGATTGCTTGCCGTTTTGCGCGCCACATCTTCCGCCGCGGCAGCCGGATCGCTGAACAGCAGTTTGACTTCTTCTGCGGATGCAACTGCCGCGGCCTCTTCAGCCAATGCGCGCATCAATGTGCGCGCGGTCGGACGATTCAACAATTCACCGTTTGGCACACGCAATAATGCGGTCAATGGATTGATGGCGGCGTTGATGACAAGTTTGCCCCACACGAGCGACCGCGCATCGTTGACGATTTCCACATTGAACTTTGCAGACCTTATCGCTTCTTCCACCGGACCCAAAGCGGGGTGCGCTTCGATGGAGATGATTCCTTCGCCCCCGGCTTTGACCAGTCCCGGCCCGAGCAAGGTCGCGCCGGTTGTTGTTGTACCTAGTGCAGCTCGCGATAGATTTTTTGGGGGCATGTCACCCTGAGTGATGCGAGGCACCGCGAAGGGTCTCTGCTTCTGAGATTTGAGATTCTTCGCTTTGCTCAGAATGACATCAGGTGATATGCGCTCCGTGGTGAATTGATCATCAAGATATTTTGCCAAGATTTCGCGGTTGCCGATTCCATTTTGAAGCGTGATTGCAAGTCCATCCTCGGCAAGACATTTTTTCAATTGACGCGCGGCGCGTTCCGTTTGCCATGATTTGACCAAAACGATAGCATATTTTGCGCCGCGACATTCTCTCGGATCATCTGTCGCATAAACTGCGTAATTCTGCTCGAAGCCGTCAGCGGTTACCAGCCGCGCGCCGTCTTGATGCAAAGCATCCAATCCCTCTTTCCATGTGCCGAGCATCGTCACGCGTTGACCGCTGGCGGTCAGGCGCACCGCGAATAAAGTCGCAAGCGCGCCTGTGCCGACGATCAAAATGTCCGATTTCATGTTTATGTTCAATTAAATTTATGTCGTTGCGAGTAGCGCTGGTGGTTGAGTAGCGTTCTTCGCGTAACGCCCTGCGCCCTTTCAGGGTCGAAACCAAGCGTCATGGAGCAATCTCCTTACAAATTAGGAGATTGCTTCGCCCAGGACGGCTCGCAACGACATGTAAGTTTTAGTCAATTTCCTTCTGTAACGCTTGCCACTCTTTATCATCCATTTCGACGGAATGTTCCGCAGCGGGAAATGATCGGCCTTGCACATCGGAAATATATTCGCCAAATGCGCGCTGCATCTCGGCATGGAAGTCCGCGTACTTCTTGACGAACTTCGGCGTGAAGCGATCAAACAGGCCAAGCAGATCATGTGTGACTAAAACTTGTCCATCACAGCCAACGCCCGCACCGATGCCAATCGTCGGGATGGAAAGTTTCTGCGAGATCAATTCGGCAAGTTGTTCCGGAACCGATTCAAGCACTATGCCGAAACATCCGGCTTCTTCGAGCAGAAGTGCATCTTCGATCAATCGCTTCGCGGCGGAAGCTGTTTTTCCCTGCGTACGGAATCCGCCGAGCTGGTTGATGGACTGCGGCGTGAGGCCGATGTGTCCCATCACGGGAATACCCGCGTTGACGATGGAGCGGACGGCTTCGAGCAGAATTACGCAGTTTATGCGA
>JAJYOO010000271.1 GCA_021796155.1 Chloroflexota bacterium | reverse complement strand
TTGATTCAAGTTGCTCAACTGGCGCGTCTGCTTGGAATCCCGGTAACTGCAATGCCGATGGTATCGGATCAAATCAATTACTCTGTCTTTAGCAGTCATCAATATGATTTAGCTTTGCTTAGTTGGCGCGTGAGCGAATATCCGGGTTATTTGTGCGATTGGTTTGGGGACGGGAATCCGTTTGGGTATCACAGTGGCCGCCTCCAGTCCGCGTGCGAAGCGTTGAATTCCACCAGCGATTTGTCCGCGGCGCAGAAAGATGTCTACGAGATTCAATCCATCCTTGCCCAGGACCTTCCATTCATTCCATTGTATTCGGGCGCAACGTATGACGCGTATCGAAATATTTCTTATCCGTTCGACCATGTGCTTGGCGGTTTGAGCGGAATTTACGGAGCGCCATCTCTGGCAATTCCCACGTCACATTAAGAATTCTTTGCTATAATCAGGCAACTCAAATTTAGGAGTCGGTTGTGGCCAAAACGGACCAGAAACCTTTATTGGAAGTAAAAAATTTAAAGACTCATTTTTTCACGGAAGATGGCGTAGTCCACGCGGTTGATGGCGTGGATTTTGTCGTTTATCCGGGAGAAATCTTGGGCCTGGTTGGTGAGTCGGGATGCGGCAAAAGCGTTACGTCGCTTTCCATCATGCGGCTGGTTTCGCCGCCCGGCAAGGTTTTAGAAGGCGAGGTCGTCTTGGACGGCACCAATCTTCTTGACCTATCCGAGAATGAAATGATGAAGGTACGCGGCAACCGCGTCTCCATGATTTTTCAGCAGCCGCAGACCGCTCTTAATCCCGTGTTCCGTGTGGGCGATCAAATTGCCGAGGTGTTGAGCATCCACCAGGACTTTGGCAAGGAGGCCGGGCGTAAGCGTGCGGTCGAATTGTTGAAGATGGTCGGCATCCCCGATGCGGAACACCGCGCGGATGCGTTCCCTCATGAACTTTCGGGCGGCATGGCACAGCGTGTGATGATCGCGATGGCGCTGGCTTGTGTGCCTGAACTTTTGATTGCCGACGAACCTACAACCGCGCTGGATGTGACCATCCAGGCACAGATCCTCGATCTTGTGCTGGAAATGCGCGAAAAGATGGGCACGTCGGTCATCCTGATCACGCACGATTTGGGCGTGATCGCGGAGACGGCTGAGCGCGTGGCAGTGATGTATGCCGGCGAAATTGTCGAGCAGGCTGACGTGAATGAGCTTTTCGATAATCCGCTTCATCCGTATACGCAAGGTTTGATTGGTTCCATTCCAATTCTCGGCCAGGTCAAGGAAAGATTGGATGTGATCCCCGGCTCAGTTCCTAATCTGATTGATCCACCGCCCGGCTGCCGTTTTGCGGCGCGATGTTTAGCGCGTGTCAAATACGGTCTCAAGATTTGCGGGGAGGCTACTCCGGATTTGACCGAACTGAAGCCGGGACATTTCGCCCGCTGTTGGCTGTATCAGAATGCGGAAGGCCACCGCGCACCTTTGAAAGCGCGCTAATCCATTTTAGGAGTATCTGATGACCGACACTTCCGCAATCAGGTCAACCGATCTGATACAAGTTAGGAACTTGAAAAAATATTTTCCAGTGCGCTCCGGTGTAATGCAGCGCGTGGTGGCGCATGTCCAGGCCGTGGACGATGTCAGCTTTTCCATCAAAAAAGGTGAGACGCTTGGTATGGTGGGCGAGTCCGGCTGCGGCAAAACGACCGTTGGCCGCACCATGCTGCGATTGATCGAGCCAACGGACGGTTCCGTGGTTTATGATGGCAAAGATGTTTTCAAGTTGAAGCCGAGAGAATTGAAAGGCGTCCGCCGCGATCTGCAAATCATCTTTCAAGACCCATACGCATCACTTGATCCGCGCGTCCCGATTGGCGAATCGGTGATGGAGGGACTGGCTATTCATAGAGTGGGTACGCGCCAGGAACGAGTCGAGATCATGCTCGACACGTTGAAAAAAGTTGGACTCGAAGATTATCACGCGCGCCGTTATCCGCACGAGTTTTCCGGGGGACAGCGCCAGCGCATTGGCATTGCGCGCGCTTTGGCCTTGCGCCCAAAATTCATCGTCTGCGATGAGCCGGTCTCCGCGCTGGATGTTTCCATCCAGTCACAGGTGCTCAATATTCTGAAGGACCTGCAAAAAGAATTCGGCCTCACGTATCTTTTCATTGCCCATAACTTGAGCGTGGTCGAGCATATTTCTGACCGCGTGGCAGTGATGTATCTTGGTAAAATGGTGGAGTTGGCAGACCGCGATGAGTTGTATCGCGATCCAAAGCATCCGTACACACAGGCGCTCATGTCGGCCATCCCCGTTCCCGATCCGAAGTTGAAGCGCAAGCGGCTGATCTTGAAGGGCGACGTGCCCAGTCCATTGCATCCGCCGAGCGGCTGTCGTTTCCACCCGCGCTGTCCGATTGCGGAAAAAATTTGTTCCGAGCAGGAACCCGAATTCATCGAAAAGAAACCAGGCCACTGGGTGGCCTGCTGGATGGCACAATAAATTCCTGGATTGATGATGCCCTACGTTTTGCTCGTTGATGACCAACGCGATATTCTTCGCCTTTTGCATTCGACGCTCGATACATTGAAGAACGACGAACTCAAAGTCATTGAGTCGCCGTCAGGTGAAGAGGCCATGCTTGAAATGGGACGCCATCAAATTGATTTGCTGGTGACCGATTATCTTTTGCCGGGCATGACCGGCATCGAGTTGATGCACAAGGTGCGCGCCAAACATCCGAATGTCAAAGTGGTTTTGATCAGCGGCATGACCGATCGAAAAGCGCGCGACGAAATGCTGAATGCAGGCGCGGTGGCGATTTTCGATAAGCCGATTCCACTGGCTGATTTTTTGGATGTGGTGGAACGTGGCCTCGGATTGGTCCGCACGATCTTTCCTCCCGAATCCGATGCGCGGACTCAGGCGAAACGTTCCCGGATTTCAGACCTGCTCGCCAACTTTCGGCAGGATATCAAAGCGAATGCAGTTTTTCTCTTGAACGACCGCGGACTCGTGATGGCGCGCGCTGGCGACTTTCACGATAGCAGCATGGAAGTTTCCCTGCTCTCGGCCTTGACCGCCGTTTATAGCGCAGGGTTGAAGATCGCAAAGTTTAATCACCAGGAATCCATAGAACAGTATTTTGTTTTCCGCGGCGGCGATCAGGACCTGCTGCTGATTCCTGTGGACATTTCTTATTCGCTTCTTTTGGCCGGGCCGGAACTTGCGAAGCGAGAGAATATCATTGATACGGTGGATGCCATGCTGGCAGTCCGCAATGAAGTGGGGCGTACGTTGCGTTCAATGGGTGTGACCGCCGAACTTAAAGAACCTCCGCCTCCGCCCGCCCCACAGAAAAGAAGCAAGACCGGCGAATTGATTCCTACCGCGCCTCCATCGCCTGAAATGGAAGCATTGCTCAAAGATGCCTCGAAGAAAAAAGTCAAACAGGAGGAAGTGGACGCTTTCTGGAATCAGGCTGCGGAGCAGCATGCCAACAAAACGAATAATCCTGAAGTTATCTCTTATGAAGAGGCCCGCAAGATGGGCCTCACACCCGATAAAAAATAACGTTTTGTTTTTTTAAACGCGAAGGGCACGAAGTGACACAAAGGCAAAAGGATTACTAACCCTCGCGTCCGCTTGTCATCGTTCTTTGGGGCTGGTGTACTTGGGATTTTTGCTATCGGATATGGAAGAGCAAAAATAATGTGATAAAATCTTGCACGCACTGGGGCGTGGTGCAAGGGCAGCACACCAGCCTTTGGAGCTGTGGATCTTGGTTCGAATCCAGGCGCCCCAGCCTTTTATTCAACACCCGCGCAGGCGGGAATTTTTCTCTCAGCACTGATAATAAGTGCAGGCAGGCTTGCGCGAGCAAGCCTGTTTTGTTTAGGAGCATGACATGAAAATTACTGCCGTCATATTAGCCGCGGGCCAGGGCACTCGTATGAAATCTGATTTGCCCAAAGTGCTTCATCCATTATGCGGCAAGCCGATGATCTGGCATGTGCTCGAAGCGTTGAAAAAGGTCTCAACAGAAAAACCGGTTGTAGTCGTGGGGCATGGCGCGGAACAGGTAAAAGGCTATATCGCTGATTCCGCTGCCTGCGTCGAGCAGGAACCGCAATTGGGAACCGCGCACGCGACAATGCAAGCTGAGTCAATTGTCAAAGGTAAAACGGATTATGTGATTGTCACTTATGCAGACATGCCGCTTTTGCCTTCCGACGTTTTTCAACAGTTGATCGAAATCCAGCGCGTCAACCCCGGACCCTTGAGCCTGTTGACCGTTATCGCAGATGATCCGCGCGGCTTCGGGCGGATCGTCCGCAGCGCGCGCGGGACGGT
>JAJYOO010000270.1 GCA_021796155.1 Chloroflexota bacterium | reverse complement strand
TGGAAATCGAAGCGCGGCTCGAATCGAAAAATGTTTGCATCTCGATTCTTGATCGCGGCATGGGAATCCCGCCCGAAGATTTGGAGCGCGTGTTCGACAAGTTTTATCGCGTCCAGCGCCCGGAACAAGTGACGGGAACCGGGCTTGGACTGGCGATTTGCAAAGGGATCGTGGAGGCGCACGGCGGGCGCATCTGGGCGGAGAACCGCGAGGGCGGCGGAACGATTATGACGATTGCCTTGCCGGTCGCGGAGAATGCATGAGCGGGAAATTGCCTCGCATCTTGATTGTTGATGATGAGCGCCCCATCCGGCGATTTCTCAGCGCGTCGCTTGGCGAGCAATATCAAATCACGGAGGCCGCCAATGGTGAAGACGCGATCCGCGCGGCTGTCAGCGAACGGCCCGACTTGATCATTTTGGATCTTGGCCTGCCCGACCTTGATGGCGTGGAGGTGACTCGCCGCCTGCGCGAATGGACTCAGACGCCGATCATTATCGTCTCGGTGCGCGAACAGGAAAGCGATAAGGTTGCAGCGCTGGATGCAGGCGCAGATGACTATTTGACGAAGCCGTTCGGCGCGGGAGAGTTGATGGCGCGTATCCGCGTGGCGCTGCGCCGTTCATCCGGACCCGAAACGGAATCCGTTTTCAAAAGCGATGACCTGATCGTTGATTTGGCGCGCCGCGTTGTGTCCGTCAACGATCAGGAAATTTTTCTCACGCCGACCGAGTACGATATTTTGCACGCGTTGATTCAATATGCGGGCCGCGTGTTGACTCATCGTCAGCTATTGCGGATGGTGTGGGGAGCCGCGTATGAATCTGAAATGCACCTTTTGCGTGTGAATGTCAGCAACCTGCGCCGAAAAATCGAAAAAGATCCCGCTGCGCCGCAGCACGTCATCACTGAGCCGGGCGTAGGTTATCGTTTGAAGATTGTGAATTGATTATGCCCAACGGAACGGGATTTTGCGCGGGGCAAAATTTAATTTGCGCGGCGCAAAAATAATTTTCCGCGGCTCAAAATTTAATCCGAGCGGCTCAGAGTTTAATCAGAGCCGCAAAACTTAATCCAAGCGGCTCAAACCAAAATTGCAGCCGCTCAAACCGCCAAAACGGGGTGTGCAGCCTTCGTGTAGTGAGATTACAGCCCGCCTCCCAGCGTTTTCGTAGTTGTCACCCGCTCACCGACAGAGTAAGAAGCCATCAAGCCCTATCTTTTTGTGTCTTGGGAGCTTTATGAGACCAGGCCTGTGTTTCTGTTAGCCAGCCAGCTGCGATTGCAAAATGCTCTAACCTGAGTTCGGGATAAGTGTCCTCTATCGCCCTGAGCGGAGTGCAACAAAGTCGAAGGGCAAATTGACACCAAAATTTGCGCTTCGACTACGGTCTTCGCTGGTGCTCTGACCTCCGCTCAGCGCGACGATGCATATTTTATTCTTATCCCGAACTGGCGTCTCTACGGAATCCGCCCGTGATAGAAATCGTCGAGGATTTGGTCTATATAAACCCAGCCTTCGCGGCTGGTGTGCGAACCCTGATCAATACTGAAGTATCTGTCCTGGTCATACTGTCTCAAATCCAGCAGCTGAAAGCCGAAAGGATCAACCGTGGAATGCAGCTTTGTGTAAAAGATTTTCTGCGCCGGCTCGCTGACTCCCAGCACTTCCCATAATGGAGTATTTAGCGGACGACTCACGATCAACGGTTCTGCTCCCAGTTGTTGCAGGACCATCAAAAGAACTTTGAAGTCCGACCATTCTGCGGAGTTGAGCAGATTTTTGGTGTACGCGCTGTCTTCTGAGCCGGGAGGCTGGGGCAGGTTGATTTTGGCGAAATACCACCACAAGGAATTTTCCACGGCATACGGATTATTGTTTGTATTCAATTTTTGTTCCGCCAGCGCGTCGCTGTGTTCTTTGTTCCAGTCAATTGTCTGCGGAACCATCTTTATGTTCGGGTCAAGATGGTGTGACCAAATGTAACTGACGACTTCATAGTGATCCTGAAGATTCAATATCTGGATCTGAAGTTCGCCGAGCGGCCACAGCAAATAATATAACGGTCGTTTCGTTATGGATGTCGCGGCTGTGGTTTGCAGGCAAAACACGAGGAACGGATCGGCTTTGATTGCATCGGGAAATTGCAGTATGCGCGCGGCAATCTGGTTCTTGACGCCATAGCTGAGCTGCGGACTAAAGATCGTTTCATACGCGTGCAGGCGCGAAAAGTTCATCGCAAAGTCGTGTTCCGGGTTGTTGTTGATCAGATTACGTTTGGTGAGGAAGAACGAACCCGGCATGATGGACAAAACAATTTTCTTGCCGCGCAAATCCGGACCCAGGGCGGCCAAGTCCTGCGACATCGTGATCGAGAGCACGCCTAATCCCGCAACATCCATCACCGTAAAACCGGTTGGATATTTTGCAAAGAATTTATCGGCCTGATAAGGTGTGGGCAGCAGGATCAACTCCGAGCTTCCGAAGACTGGCAGGATATCCGACTTTTGAAGCGCGGCGCGTTGGACAGCTGTCCCGACGAGCGTTTGTTCCAAATTGAGCGGGACGAGCGCGTTGGCATATCGTCCTTCAAGCTGAACGGCGTATGTATTGAAACCAATCAGTGCCAGCATGAAAACAATAATGGTTGTTGCCCCCGCGGTTAAATGTGGTGTTCGTTTCGTCATCGTATTTTATTCTTGCCACTCCAATTCAAAATCGCCGATGGCAACCGTATCGCCTTCCTTCACACCGGCTTTGCGTAATGCTTCATCCACGCCAAGCGTTTCCATGATTTTTTGGAAGCGGCGCACCGAACCGTCATGTTCCCAAAACGTCATGGACGCGGCGCGTTCGATGGCTGAACCGGACAATCGCCATTCGTGCGTGCCTTCGCGCGTGACGTGAAAATCTTTCGCATCTTCCTTTGGACGATAAACGGGTATCGTTGCCGGAGCCTCTTCCAACTCTGGAGCTTCAGCCAGTTCCTGCGCAGCCTTGAGCAGCAAATCGCGGACGTTCGTGCGCGCCAATGCTGAGATCGTCATGATCTCGACTTTTTTCTTTTTCATCGCCTTAGTGATCTCGGCCAATCGAGCTTGCACTTCAGGTTGGTCAATTTTGTTCAGCGCCACGATTTGTGGCTTCTTTGCAAGATTCGGGTCGAACAACGATAACTCGCTGTTGATCTGGCTGTAATCCGCAACTGGATCATCGGATAAGCCATCGAGCAGATTAATCAACACGCGCGTCCGCTGAATGTGGCGCAGGAAATCATGGCCGAGTCCCGCGCCGTGCGATGCGCCTTCGATCAATCCCGGAATGTCAGCCAGCACAACGCTGGTTTCATCATCAATGTTTGCTACACCGAGATTCGGTTCCAGCGTTGTAAATGGATAAGGCGCGATCTTTGGCTTGGCATTGGTCAACGCTGAGAGCAACGTGGATTTGCCCGCGTTCGGGACGCCAATCAGCCCAATATCGGCGATCAGCTTCAATTCCAGTTTGAGGCGTTTCTCTTCGCCCGGTTCACCGCGTTCGGCAGTGCGCGGCGCCTGGTTGCGTGCCGTCGCAAAATGCTGATTGCCGCGTCCGCCGCGCCCGCCTTTGCAAATCGTCAAGCGTTCGCCCGCTTTTGTTAAATCGCCAATGAGGTCGCCGCTATCCGCATCGTAAACAACTGTCCCCGCGGGAACAGCCACGATGAGATCGTCCGATGATTTACCGGACATATTGTTTGGCCCGCCACCTTTTCCATCATTTGCGATGTAGCGCGAGACGTGACGGAAATTTTGCAACGTATTTAGGCTCGGCTTGACTTCCAGAATCACATCGCCGCCCTTGCCGCCATCGCCGCCATCCGGTCCGCCGCGCGGCACGAATTTCTCGCGATGGAAGTGCATCATGCCGTCGCCGCCTTTGCCGGAACGAACTAATATTTCTGCTTCATCAATGAACATGGCTCGATTATAAACGACCTGCCCCGCCGCCGCTTTGCAATACATTTCTAAATAGATTCTGAAAGAGTCTCATTTAGTGTTTAACCGGCATCTGTAGAATTTGGCGTTCAGAAAATTCATCATGGCTGAAAGGAAAGGTATGAGCATAAAGGTTCGCGTTTTATCCGGTATTTTGATCGTTGCATTTCTTGCGGGGTGCAGTTCATCCGCATCGAATTTGCCAGGTTCGGCCATTGCCAGTTCAGGTTTGCAGGGCATCCATAAGATTCAACACATCATCATTATCATGCAAGAGAATAGATCGTTCGATTCTTATTTCGGCACATATCCCGGTGCGGACGGGATCCCGATGCAGAATGGAGTCCCGACCGTCTGCTCGCCAGACCCGGTGACGAAGCAGTGCATCAAGCC
>JAJYOO010000269.1 GCA_021796155.1 Chloroflexota bacterium | reverse complement strand
AAATGGCGTCGCTGTAAAAGTCGGAAAGAAATGGATTCTCCTCGAAGATCTCCAGCAAAATTTCAGATTCAAAAACAGGATGCAGCAGGCGGGCGAGGGTGGTCTTGCCAACCCCGATCACCCCTTCGATGGCGACGTACATGAACGGCTCCCAAGTGAGATGCGCCAAGCATACCACGAAAAATGTCGTGACATGGCAGGTCACCACAGCAGGGGCACAGCAAGACGAACAAACGCGCGAATATCTTACGACTTAGCTGCGCCCCTACGATATAATTTCATCATGCCTCGCATTTGCATTGTCCCCAACGTTGACGGGATCGGCGGTATGGCTTCCTTCCGATTCAAATTCGAATCTGGATTGAAAGCCCGCGGGATCAAGGTGACTCACAGTCCTGACGAATCCTCCGACGCGATCCTGGTCATTGCCGGGACGAAGAATCTGCTCCCGTTATGGAAGGCTCGCCGCCGCGGCGTGCGGATCGTGCAGCGACTCGACGGCATCAATTGGATTCACCGCAAACGCAACACGGGACTCAAACATTTTGCCCGTGCCGAATATGGCAATTTTATTTTGTCTCTGATTCGTTCACGGATTGCCACGCGGATTTTGTATCAAAGCGAGTTCTCGCGCCGCTGGTGGGACGATTGGTATGGCAAACCGAATCAACAAACATTTGTCGTCCACAACGGCGTGGATTTGAATGTGTATCGGCCAAATGATTCGGATAAGCGATCTGCTGAACGATTTCGTTTATTGATTGTCGAAGGCAATCTCGGCGGCGGCTACGATATGGGGCTTGATAACGCGATTCAACTGGCCGAGACTCTTTCCCAGAATTGTAAGTTTCCAATGGAATTGATGGTGGTCGGCAAAATCAGTGACGAGCATAAAACCGCGGTCGAATCAAAAGCGCATATTCCCATTCTTTGGACGGGTCCCGTTCCGCGCGAACAAATTCCGGAGATAGATCGTTCCGCTCATTTGCTTTTCTCTGCTGACCTTAACGCGGCCTGCCCCAATTCGGTCATCGAAGCGATGGCGTGCGGACTGCCGGTCGTTGCATTCGATACCGGCGCGTTGAATGAACTTGTGCCTGGTGATTCGGGTCGCGTTGTTCCGTATGGCGGCGATCCGTGGAAGCTGGATCCGCCGGATATTCCTGCTTTGGCCAAAGCCGCTGCAGAAATATTGAATGATCCATCGCGTTTTCGAAAGGCCGCGCGAGCACGGGCCGAAAATGCCCTCGGTCTCGATAAAATGATTGACGGTTATTTGAAAGTCTTGCTGGAGGATTGACATGGATCAGGAAATCTATGATTTTCTCGTTCGTCACTTGAAATCTGTCCAAGAGAACGACATTTCCGCATATCATGAAACGACAGCCGCCGATCTCACGCTTTACGAATGGTGGGTTACGCCGAACCGCATTGATGGCTTACCGTTCCACGAATTCATGATGACTTCCAACTCCGAGCGCGGCACGGTCTTTGGCGCAGATGTCAAACAAAAAGCGGAGACGCGCTTCGATCTTTCCAATTTGTATATTCAGCGTTATGGCGACACAGCCATTGCAAGTTACACCTTGCTAATCAGCACTGCTTTGCCTGATGGGGTGCAGGTTGTTGCACATAATGAAAGCCGCGTGATGGTTAAGCAAGCCGGACAATGGAAAGTCGTCCATGTGCATAAATCGCCATCGTGGCCCGCACCACACGTTCAACCTAAATGAGCAGTCATTTCTCTGGCCGGCTTGGACTGCAGCAACGCGTCCTTCCAAATTATCGCGTGCCATTTTTTGATTTGCTTGCTCGATCCTGCGATGGTGGAATGAGTCTGTTTGCGGGACTGCCGCGCCAGGTCGAGGAAATTACAAGCGGCAAATTGCAGATTGCAAATTATGCCACCGCGAAGAACATTCACCTATTCAGCGGCCCGCTTTATCTTTGTTATCAGCGTGGATTCGTTGACTGGCTTTCGAATTGGAATCCTGATGTATTGATCGTCGAGGCCAACCCGCGGTATCTTGCGACGCCATCCGCAGCGAAATGGATGCATGCACGCGGACGCAAAGTCATCGGTTGGGGATTGGGTGCGCCTCAGCCCTCCCTCAGTCCCCCCCATTTTCAGAGAAAATGGGGGGGAAGCAAAGGGGGGGCTTGGTCTCGCTTTGTCCATCAATTCGACGCGTTGATCGCGTACAGCCAGCGCGGTGCGGACCAATATGCCGCGCTCGGATTCCCGCGCGAGAGAATTTTCGTCGCGCCGAATGCGGTGTCGCCGCGTCCCTTATCCCCTATCCCTTCAAGGTCATTGAAAGTTGAACGACTTGCGATTCTCTTTGTTGGACGTTTACAAGCTCGTAAACGGATTGACTTTCTTTTACGCGCGTGTGCGGAGTTGAATCAAAATGTTCGTTTGATGATCGTGGGCGATGGGCCGGAGAGACAAAACCTGGAATCGCTTGCGAAGCAGGTTTATCCGTCAGCGGAGTTTATCGGAGCCAAACACGGGAACGAGTTGAAGCCATTTTTCACCGAAGCCGATCTCTTCGTCCTGCCCGGAACCGGCGGACTGGCTGTGCAGGAGGCGATGAGTTACGGCCTGCCCGTCATCGTCGCAAAAGGCGATGGGACACAGGAGGATCTCGTCCGCGAATCAAATGGCTGGCAGATTCCATCGGATGATTATGCCGCGCTGGTCAACGCAATGCGGAACGCTTTATCGGATGTTCGGCGATTGCGAAGGATGGGACAAGAATCCTATAGAATTGTTTCAGAAGAAATCAATTTGGAGAAAATGGTTGAAGTATTCGTGCAGGCGTTGAATAGCTTGTATTAGCTGTGGACCGTGTCTGAAGAAATCGGTTCTAAAAGAATAATTGGATAAATGTTTGATGTTTTGTTGGCGCGTTCTTGTTATGCACAGGGATTGAAGCCGAAAGTATTTTCTATAACCCCAGGCAATACCTTATAAATAGATTGTCCCATCGCACTTTCAAAATCTTTTTGTATCTCCGCGTAAGCTTTCCAGCGTAGAACGCTGAGATCATTTACTCCATGTCTCAATGCGACATCTATCAATCTTTTTTCTATTAGACAATATCCTGATGGTAAAGCGACGGCATCACACAGTTGAATGAGTCTGTCGTATACATCTAATTCGAGGGCCGCGAGATATTCATTCAAAAAATCCAATTCTTGCTTTGAGCAATCCCATTCTCCTGCAGCTGCATTTATATTCTTGATAGGAAAAACATGGGTTATACAGATTCGAGCGGCATAATCAAACCCTTTTTCTGCAAGGAAATAATATCCATCGAGAGTGTGCCGCATGTCTGTGATTCCAGATCGGCGTCCTATGTCATGGAGATAACCCAGAATATATGCTACCTGCGAGTCAAGTTTCGGATGATGTTGAGCAATTGCCTCTGCTGCCTTTGCTACAAAGATAGAGTGTTGAACCCAAAGCCCTGGATTCATGTTTTCTGCTTCGCTTATAAAGGTTTGGGACTGCTCGCGAGTTGGAATGTTCATTATGTTTGGCTTTGTGGTATCTTTTGTTTTCTGTGAGAAACGGTGGTCATGTTTCAGATGCAGGCAATTTAGTCAACCAATTGTTGATGGCGGAAAAGAAACGCGACGATTCTTGTTTCTTGATTGTTTTCAACATCAACCACAAAATAATCAGCGGTGCGAGGAGACGCCCGTACGACCAGGGGAAGAAATCGAACGTCGGCAAAACAAATTCGAGGAAATACGCGAATCCAAACCACATCCACTCGGAGGGCGAATCGATTCGTTTGAGCATCAAGAGAAAGGATAACGCCACAAAGATGCCGTGATGTTCCCAAACCACCGGCGAAGCCAGCAGCATCAGAACGAGCAAGGATGGGACGGCGTTCAAGAGGTTTGTGCCCTCACCCCTTTGCCCCTCTCCCTTAGGGAGAGGGTTGGGTGAGGGCGAAAAGAAAGCTTTCATCCTCACGCATTGCGCCATCACAAAGAACGCCGCCGCGGCAAGAATTACTTTGGCCGCGTCCGCTGCAATCTCGACAAAAATATTTGGAAGTTTCAGCGCGGACACGATAAATCGGAAGAACGAATCGAATGACGTTTCGTGGAAGATTGCCTGGCGGGCTTGAGTCAATCCACGAATGTTGTTGAGATAATCAAAATATGGCGAGATGCCATTTACTACAACGGGGATCGCAGCCAGGAGGAGGAAGCTCAATATGAACCATCCAAACCAGCGCCAATCCTTTTCAAGTAAAAACGCCAGAACCAGAACTGCGGGAGATGTTTTTAGATGAACCGCCAACGCCAGTGATAATGCCGAAAGAAATGAATACTTCGGATAAAGCAGAAGACTC
>JAJYOO010000268.1 GCA_021796155.1 Chloroflexota bacterium | reverse complement strand
AATCATGATCAGCACGGCGGTGATAACATAAATCAAAATGCGGCGGATGATCTGGCGAATGTCGAGGACGTAATGCGTCAGCGCGATGTAAGCCACGATCACCGCGGCAAACCACCGGAGCGGATTGCCGATGATCTCGTTGCCCGCCAGGATCATTCCATCGTTGATGATGATAAAGAGAAAAGCCGGGAACCAATAGATCAAACGATTTCGCAAATGTGGCTGGCGCGTTTGGTTATATGCAACCAGCACAACGATCATTGCGCCAATCATGAAAACCAGCCAGCCCAGCAAAGCCCATGTCGCACCGAGACGATCACGCGTCAACGTCCAGCTTCCATTCGACCAGATAATTGGAGAAAACGAATTGTTGTCGGTCAACAAAACCAAAAGCCCGAGCGCGATGAATCCGCCTGCGCCAAGCCAGCCGACGATTGGGCGGCGCATAAAAATATTCACGATCAGGATCGTCAGAAAAGCCAGCGCCAGCGCGCCGTACACTTGAATATCCCCGAATGCCAGAGCATTGTATTGAGGCAGCCGCCCGTCGCGCCAAAAGGCTTCGAACATACCCAGGCCTGCGCCGATCAACGCATACAACCCAACCAAAAGGGCGGGCAGTTCCTGACCCTCGCGGCGAACGATGGCAATGATCAGAATAGGCAGATAGAGCGCAGCGCCGATGGACAGCAGAATAAATGTCAGGAGAGCAAAATCAAATCCGGCCATGAGATGACGAAAGTATACCTGAATTCCGCAAATGGTATATCATAGGCGCATGGACATTCTTTTTGAATTTCATATCTCGCGGCGGGCGCGGCGAAAATATCAATTTGACGAATCCATTTTTACGACGGATGGCCGCGTCATTCTTTCGGACTTTGGGGCGGCTCGCCGTTTAGCGGAGCGAATCCACGCTGTCAGCGGACGCAGCATCCCCGCCTCCGATATTTATGCGCTGGGATTGATTGACGAAATCCTGCATTTGATTATCCGCCAATACGAAAAACAAAATCCCGGCGTGATGATGCGCGCGTTGGATTCTTTGCAATCCAATCTTGGTGCGCGTTTGGAAACAACGTTATTCAAGTTTGCGGATGAATTTCCGCCGGTTCCAGTTTATAAAGGCGTCCAATCTTTAGACCAATATTTATCGAGCTCGACGAACGGCATTTCCCACAAACAAATTTCGATGGAAGAAATGTTGCTGGTCAACATCACCAACAACAATCCTGCCGCACAATCCTATAAGGAATTGTTCGACGATACTGTTTTGAGCCAGACAGCTTATGTTGATTCGATTTCTCTGCTTGGAAATTTCCTTGCCAATCAGCCGCGCATGGTCAATGGCGCAGGCGGCGGTGATACCTTATATGAAATCCTGACTGCTCCCGGCAAAGCCTCGCCATACTCGCTTGAAGGCCAACTGCAATTCCTGCTCGACAAATGGGGCATGATCCTCGGCGAAGATATTATCAACCGCATCCTGCGTGCCATGGATTTTGTGCGCGAGGAAGCCATGCGTCGGCACGGGCATGGCGATTTTCACGGCGCAGAACCGTTGCCCGATTTTCGCGGCGAGCCTGAATATGAACGCTACAGTACCGATAGTGATTGGATGCCGCGTCTGGTGTTGATGGCAAAGAACACGTATGTTTGGCTTGAACAACTCTCGCGGAAACATAAACGTTGGATCAAGACACTCGACCAAATTCCCGATGAAGAATTGGATTTATTAAGGGATCGTGGTTTCACAGGTTTGTGGCTGATTGGTTTGTGGGAGCGCAGCCGCGCCTCGCAAAAAATCAAACAGCGTACGGGACAAAGTGATGCGGTCGCCTCGGCGTATTCGCTTTATTCTTATGACATTGCCAGCGACCTTGGCGGTTGGGACGCGCTCAACAATCTGCGAGTGCGAGCTTGGACGCGCGGCATTCGCCTTTCTGCGGACATGGTTCCGAACCACATGGGCATTGATTCGAACTGGGTCATCGAACATCCCGATTGGTTTTTATCTTTGGATTATCCTCCGTACCCATCTTATACCTTTAATTCTGAAAATCTTTCGGAAAACTCACGCGCTGCTATCGTATTGGAAGATCATTACTATAATCATTCCGATGCTTCTGTTGTTTTTAAATATTACAACTACCAAAGCAATCAAACCAAATATATCTATCACGGCAACGACGGCACATCATTTCCGTGGAACGACACCGCGCAGCTTGATTATTCAAAAGCGGAAGTGCGCGAAGCGGTCATCCAAACGATTTTGCATGTGGCGCGGAATTTCCCCATCATCCGCTTCGACGCGGCAATGACGCTGGCGAAAAAACACATCGAGCGTTTGTGGTTTCCCGAACCCGGCTCGGGCGGCGCGATACCCTCGCGGGCTGAGCATGGAATGACTCGTTCCGAGTTCGATGCGAAAATTCCAAACGAGTTCTGGCGCGAAGTCGTGGACCGCGTCGCGGCGGAAGTCCCGGACACGTTGCTTCTCGCGGAAGCGTTCTGGTTGATGGAAGGTTATTTTGTCCGCACGCTGGGAATGCACCGCGTATATAACTCGGCGTTCATGCACATGCTGCGCGATGAAGATAATGCCAGGTATCGCATGGCGATCAAGAACACGCTCGAGTTCGATCCGCAAATTCTCAAGCGTTATGTCAACTTCATGAACAACCCGGACGAAAAAACCGCGGTCGAACAGTTTGGCAACGGTGATAAATATTTCGGCGTCGCGACCGTGCTCGCGACATTGCCCGGCCTGCCGATGTTTGGTCACGGACAGGTGGAAGGCTTTCGCGAAAAATATGGGATGGAATTTCGCATGCCGAAATGGGACGAGACCCCCGATGAGGGTTTGATCCGAGGTCACGAATGGAAAATTTTCCCGCTCCTTCACCGCCGCTATTTGTTTGCAAATGTTGAGCAATTCCTGCTCTATGACTTTTTCACCGCGGGCGGCCATGTGGACGAAAATGTCTTTGCCTATTCAAATGTCTTCAACGATGAACGCGGACTTGTCATTTATCACAACAAATTTGCCGATACGCGCGGCTGGATCAAAACCTCCGCAGCGTATCTCGATAAACGCACCGGCGACTTGCGGCAGAAGTCTCTTGCCGAAGGCTTGAGCTTGCCGTTTGAAGGTTATGTCATTTTCAAAGATTATGTCACGCACCTGGAATACATCTGCTCGTGCGAGGAACTCTGGCAAAAAGGTTTATACGTTGAATTGAATGCTTATCAGCATCATGTGTTCATGGATTGGCGATTCGTGGATGATGAAAGGTGGAAAGTAGTGCATGACGCGTTGAACGGCGCGGGTGTGGAGTTTATGCAGGCGAAGTTTGATGAATTGTTTGGAGGGAAGAAAGAGGAAGAGAAGAAAGAAGTTGAGAAGTTGAAGAAGCCGCGCAAGAAAGCGGTAGAAAAGAAAACCGTAAAACATAAAACGGAAAAAGCGACAGAAAAGAAAACCGTAAAACATAAAACAGCAAAGGCGGCAGGAAAGAAAGCTGCCGCGGCGCTTCCTGAGAAAAGGAAGAAGCCTGGCAAAGTCAAAAAGAAAGCAGCGGGGATTTAGGATCTGCTTGCCATAGCAAGCTATTTACTGAAATGCGCCAAATGCTCTTTCAAAAATTGTCCGGTATAAGATGCTTTGACTTTCATCACCTGTTCCGGCGTGCCTTCCGCGACCAGTTCGCCGCCGCGATCGCCGCCTTCGGGACCAAGATCAATTAACCAATCCGCAACTTTGATGATATCTAGATTGTGCTCGATGATCAAAACCGAATTGCCCGCGTCAACCAATCGCTGCAACACCTCGATTAACTTGTGAACGTCCGCAGCGTGGAGTCCGACTGAGGGTTCATCGAGCACGTACAAAGTCCGGCCCGTGGCCCGGCGCGAAAGTTCCTTCGCCAGTTTGACGCGTTGGGACTCTCCGCCGCTCAAAGTGTTTGCTGGTTGTCCGATCTTCACGTAGCCCAGGCCAACTTCCTGGAGCAGTTTTAATTTGCTCATCATGGCCGGGAAGGCCGAGAATGTTCCGAGCGCGTGGTCAACAGTCATATCCAAAACGTCGGCGATATTTGAGTCTTTGAACAAGACTTGCAGGGTCTCACGATTAAATCTTTTGCCATGGCATACGTCGCAGGGAACATATACATCCGGCATGAACTGCATTTCGATCCGCAACTCGCCCTGGCCCTGGCACGCTTCGCAGCGTCCGCCGTGAACGTTGAACGAAAAACGTCCAGGCTTGTAGCCGCGCACTTTGCTTTCCGGGAGTTCCGCGAATAATTTTCGGATCTCATCGAACATGCCGGTGTACGTTCCGGGATTCGAACGCGGCGTGCGGCCAATCGGG
>JAJYOO010000267.1 GCA_021796155.1 Chloroflexota bacterium | reverse complement strand
ACACTTTTGGCGCGGGTTTCGAAAAGCGTGCCCGAACGTTTTTCCTGTTGATTAAATGCTTGGGTATAACTATTGAAAAGCCGCTGAAGGAACGGTCCGATGCCATTGTCTTTCTCTGCGCGAACAAGGAAATGATAATGATTTGGCATCAAGCAGTAAGCAATGAAAGTTACGGGATAATTTGGCAAAAATTCCTTGATGCGGCGCAGGAGGAAAAGATAATTTTCATCGCATGTAAAGATCTTGCGTTTTTCAACGCCGCGGTTGTAGATATGGTAATACTGTCCCGAGATGTGCTTCATGATTGTCCTAACGTTACAAAGGTTTCATAACCTGCGCAACGTTTGGCCAAGTGTGAGAAATGAGGCGATGGATGAATTCATATATGGGATTAAACCACAACTGCGCTTAGATAAACATGGATGAAAGTCACAAAAAACCGTCTTGAATCAAAAATCCAAGACGGCGATGTGAAATCTTTTTGGAAAATTTATCCTGTCATCTTCAACGTGACGAGGGTGATGTCATCGGCGAAAGGTTGGTTTCCGCCAAAGGCGCTGACTCGCTCCCGGACGGCCTGAACCATTTCCGGCGCGGAGAGATGCGCATTCTGTCGGACAAGATCGCTCAATCGGTTGTGTCCAAATTGTTCCTGGTTCAGATTGAACGACTCGGTGATGCCATCCGTATAAAGCAATAGAACGTCGCCTTGCTTGAGTGTGACCGAAGCGGCGCGTGGATGAAAGTCTTCTGCCAAACCAACCGCGGGAACATTGGGCTTGAGCCAGCCGGTTTCACCGCTGTATTTGTGATAAAGGATGGGCGGGTTATGACCGGCGTTGATGTAATCCAAAGTTCCTTCTTTGTGATCGAAGCGCGCTAAGAAAACAGTGACGAACGTGGTGAAATTGATGTTGTGGATGTAGAAGCGATTGATGCGTTCCATCAACTCGGACAGCGAATCGGTTTCGGGCGCCATCGTGCGTAAAACAGTTTGAAGGCTGGTCATCAACATTCCGGCGGAGACGCCGTGTCCGCTGACATCGGCAATGACCAAGCCTTGCGTGCCGTCGCGGAATTGGAAGAAGTCGAAATAATCGCCGCCGATAATATCGGATGGACGGCTGAACGCCGCCAGATCAACTCCGGCTAAGTTTGGAATGTGTTGGGGCAGAAGCGCGCGCTGGATGACTTGCGAAAGTTCCAGTTCGGATTCGAGACGGCGCATTTCGTTCTCCGAGAAATGATCGAGACAGACGCAGGCGGTGTAATCCATCTCGAGCAATTTGGTATCTACTGCTTCACGGCAGACTTCGCAGATGCCGAGAGTTTCATTGTTGATTTTCTCGAGACTCGAATCGATCACGTCCAGATGCGGCTGGACCGTCTGCTCTTCTTCACACAAGCAGATTTCCTTCTCTTCGCTCGAAGCCGAAGCGAGGAATTCTTTCAAGTTCTGGCGTTTTTCATTCAGGCTCTTCTGAATGCGCGGATAAAGGTCAAGTGCCATGGCATTCTCCTGTTGATCAGATTACTAGAAGAAATGTTAGACTGACCAGCTCGATAGGTTCTTACTTCTTGCCCCTTCCGTCACTACGTGACACCTCCCCCAAATCCGACAAGGCAAAGTGTTTTATGCGCATCCATAATTTTCATTGTCGTATTTGGTGGAGGAAGGGTGGGGGCTATTTTCCTTCCGCCGCGTTTCTTACGTCTTTCAACACGCCGTCTTCGTCGCATTTTGCCAATTCATCGAACAACCGCAGCACGGATTTGACGATGCCCGCATGTGGAGCGATCTTGCGCGCCGCGCGGAAGGTTTCGATGGCTTGTTGACGATAGACCGTAGACCGTTGACCGTCATCCGCTACACCGTCCGCGGTTTTCTGTTCATCGTCAATCTTCAATCTCCAATCAACAATCAACAATCCACAAAGCGCCAACCCCTTCGCATCCAGTGCATCATAATACTCAGGCGTTTTGGCAAGGATTTCATCTGCCTGAGCGTTGGCACGCGTTAAGGCTTGACGTGCCGTGTTTCCATCTCCCTGCCGCAAGGCGATGATGCCGTGCAGGGTGCTTGCATTGTGATTGATTTGTGGCACATCATATTGAAGCGCGGCTTCGATGGTGGCGCGGGCATTGATTAAATCATTTTGGAAAAGATAGATTTGCGTCAACCCCAAATATGCTTCAAGTTGCACTGCATAATTTGAGATATCGACGGCAAGCTGAAATGCTCGTAGGCATATATCTCTTGCTCTTTGAAAATCCTCTAAACCTAATAAATCAAGGCCAATATTGCTAAGAGTATATGCCTCTTCGTATTTATTGTTAACTTGGCGTCGAATCAATAATGCCTTTTTATGAAATTCGAGCGCTTTTTGTAAATCTCCTAATTCTGCATATCGATTTCCAAGATTATTGAGGGCATTTCCCTCGCCCCTACGTTCTCCATTCCCGCGGGCAATGACCAATGCCTGTTCGTTGTATTCGATGGCTCTGATTACCTCACCAAAACCAGCATGGGCATTTCCAAGATGACCCAATGTCACTGTTTCGTCGCGATGCCATCCATCTTTACGCTCAATCTCAAGTGCCTGCTCATAGAATTCGATGGCTTTTTTGGTGTCACCCAAAGCAGCATATGCAAGACCTAGATTATTAAGGAACGCGCTTCTATGTTGACTATTCACAACCTCACTGGCATTATCCAAATATTTCTGATATAAGACAATGGCTTCCATTAACCTGCCTGTATAAATGTATGCTAACCCCAAGTAATATGGAGCCCCCGCATAATCGGATTTAAATTTACTCTGTACTTGTGGAAGTATTCCGATCAGCAGTCGGGAATGTCCCCACCAAAGCAAAGGTTCAAGAATAGGATCTAAACACATCATTGCGCGGCCATAATCCTCTGCGGCACACCGCAAGTCAAATGCTGCCAAATTCGCGGCAATATCGTCCAGTTTTTTCCATTCACCGAATGGTTTTTGAGCTTCACAAAAATAATCTGCGGCATGTTCAAGTAATCCGTAATGTGAAAAATCTGTGCGTGGCTTGCGTATAAACTGTCCTGGCACCAATTTGGATTCTACTTTTTCTAGTTCCTTTTCGCCTTCCGGTATCAGACTATAAACATACTCGCGATCAGCAGGATGCAAATAATATCGTCCAGCCTCGCGGCGCACAAAGTGCATACTTGCCAAATGATTCAACACAAGTGCGCTGTCAATGCTTGGGACAAAAGGCTGTAACAAGAAATCAATTGCAGCAGGAATAACCGGTCGGTCGAAGACTGCCAATGCCTGCATCACCTTTTGCGCGGTTGGGTCGAGGCGGCTGAAGGCTTGTCCAACCAGAGCATGGACAACTTCATCCGGCAATTTGGTGTTCAGGATTTCTTCCAGCGTGGTGTAACGGTCAGCGGAAAGGATCATGAATAAGGCTTCCAAGGCGCGCGGGTAGCCGCGCGTCTTCACGCGCGCTCTGCCGAGCAATTCATCTGATGCGGTCTCGAGTCCCACGCGACCATCGGCATCCATTTCACGCAAAACGTTTTCGGCGTAGGGCGATTCGAGTCCTTCATCAAGGCTCAAAGGATGTTGCCTGCCCGGCTCGACCATCGGCAAATCTTTCGGCGCGATGCGCGTGGTCAGGATGACTTTCACCGCGTGTTGCGGCGCGCTGAGCAGCGCGCTCAAGGCATCGCTCAATTCGCTGTCACGGATATTCAAGCCTTCGGAGTCGATCAGGTTCTCGAAGTTATCCAGCAGTAAAACGATGCGTCCGTGCGGGAAGGCATCCAGCAAAGCGCGCATCTTATCGCCTGTGGAAGTCTTCGGCTCTTTATACAAACTTTCCAGTCGCTCGGCGGTTTCTTTCGACAGGAGTTTGCTCAAATCGGCGAAGATGTTTGCAAAATTGACTCGATGACTGCCTGCTTCGCTCAAATAGACGATGCCATCTGCCTTCATCTCGCCGAGATCATCGGGCAGCACGCCTCTTTCCAGACCCTTCAACATGCGGCAGATCATCGCAGTTTTTCCAACGCCCGCGCGTCCCACAATCGTCAGCAAGCGCTGTGAATCATTGTTGAGAAAATCAACGATCTGTTTGTTCTCGATCAAGCGATCTTGGAAATAATTTGGCGCGACCCCCGGCGGTGGGTTGATGAATTTGGTTTCGGTTTTACCTGCAATAGGTTTCTCTGGCTGGCGCTCGCGCTCCAATCCCGCTTCGATATTTTTCTTGGTTTGATTTTCCGCAGCTTTGGGATTATCAACAATCTTTTGTTGGATTTCGATTTGCTTTTTTAGTTCGTCAAGTTCAGATTGAATACGAATTGCTTCTTCATTTTTTGCTCGGCGCAAGTCGC
>JAJYOO010000266.1 GCA_021796155.1 Chloroflexota bacterium | reverse complement strand
TTGCCAATAGATCTGCGTCGTGCGGACAGACGGCTCAAGAAAATCTCCAAACGGCAACGAAGTTCTGAATAATTGATAATATAAAAATCTTCTCGCGTTGCGTTTGAACTCAATCGGAACTTTAATCTTTTCCGCATCAAGAAATTCTTCCGTCATTCTTCTTACTTCATCTACCGTCTGTGAAAAAAACACAGTCGGATATTGCGTGAAGCGCGCCTTGCCCGCGCACAATACCGCCGCGTCCATGATGGATGCTTCCAGTCCAATCGTCGAGTTATAAACCATCACGAACTTTGACTTCTGAATCAGTTCATACGAACTCAACGTTTCTTTTGGGCCGACAAAAATTACGTTCGGCTCTTTCTGGATCTCGTGGCTGGTCACCCATCCCTCGACCGTCTCTCGGCTGGATTTTCTGACTCGCAATTCGTCAGGGTGCGCGCGGATGACAAACAGCGTCTCGCGATGATCGCGAATGACCTCGAGAGTCATATCCAGCCAATCGAACATATCTTCAAAGACTGTGTTGGCGTGTGGCTGGCTGGTATCGAAAATGACGTTGGTAAACACAGGCACGATCTGTTTAAACTGCGCGGCTTTTTTAAAAAATGCCTCGTCGAGTCCTTTCATGTCCGCCCAAAATTTGATACCCGCCATGGTGAAGTCGCCCTGAAAACGTTTGGCTAAATATGCGTCGAGCTTTTTATTTTGCTCATCGCTCAACTCAAATTCATCAGGAATATGAATCGGGTACGCGGTTGCTTCGCCGTCGGTAAAAAATGCAGATGCGGGCTGCAATCCCACTTCATGTGTAATGACGCGGATGCCTCGCTTCATCGCAACATGACGCGCCGTCGCTTCCGGGAAGAATTGCCCGTTGAATACAACGACCACGCGCGGATTGATTTCATCCAGAAGCTTCGAAAACTTCTGCGCCACATTCCACGCGGACAAAATATATTCGCGCAAAAGATAACGCGTATCCCCGTCATCGTTCAGATGATGAATTCGCAAAATCCAACGCAAACCAGGCAGGCATAAATTTCCAAGCGGAATAGTTTGACATTCAAAGGCCATAAGTTCTTGTAAAGAAAGATTTTCAATCGCAGACGCAAGCTGCTCGTCGCGTTGATAATCAAACCAATTCACAAACGTTCCAACATTCGAACCTTCAAACCTTCGAACATTTTTATAAAGAGTTCGGGATTGATAAACACACGATTTGCAAGGCATTTCTTTATGCGGATTATCCCGATTCGTCCCCAACACACATTTGCTCATGCCCGCATTGCAAGCAAAATACGCGACAGGAATTCCTTTCAAGCGCAACGCCCATGAAGCGAGAAGATGAAATCCGCTGTTCCATGAGAGATCATCGATGCCAGTGGACGCTTTGAAAAATACAACTGGCGCGCCAGATGGTTGTGGTTCTTGACGAGCAACTCGTCGCGCCATCGCCGCGATTTTTAAATTATTGTATCTGCGGACAATTCCGCGGAAGATGCGTTGTTTGAAGAATTCTTTGAAATCCATGTTAATCGTGGGGGTGGACCTGCAGGTCCACCCTACAATTTACCAATCGTTATTCTTCTCGTACCCCAATCTCACCAGCAAATCTCCCGCCACATCCTTGAACAATTTTTTATGTGCTTCGGTGAAATACTCGCTCCAATCACCTGTTTTCCCCGAACGGAAGGTATGGCTCTTCTTCGGCTGAATGGCTTTGATCAAAACTGATAATGCCTTCTCGCGCGGTGTTGGGATTTTGTAGCCGGTCTTTTCCACTTCATCGAGCATTGCATTCAGCGTCGCATCGCGATTGTTGATCAAATCTTCGAAGCGGATGCACATCACGTTCTTTTGTTCCAGCCATTGAAACACGCCTTCATAACGCTGCTTCACGCTGACCATTCGCATATCATCCTGGTCAATGCCGGTGATGGCAACTTTGAGTCTTGCATTGAAATCAGGCAGGGATTTGTAATATTCGTGCATCCCGTGTTCTTCGCTCATGTCGGTTGCAAAGAAGACTTGCGAGACGAGCATATCGCGCGGGTCGCGATAAATAAAATAGTTCACGCGCCCGCTCGAGGCGCCGCCCTGAGCCTGTCGAAGGGTCAGGAAAGAGACGTTTTCCTTCGTCACTTCCAAATATCCCCAACCAATCACGCCGTTTGGGATATTTTGCAAGTCGGCTAAAATACGGTCCGCCGTCCGCCGTCCACCGTCTTTCTTGATCGTTCGGATGGGATCTGCATCCACATAACGATACGGCATGATTTGCGTGAAACCGCTGAGAATTTGCAAAAGCAAATGCGATCCGCTCTTTGGCTTGGAATTGCCAAAGATAGGCGGCACGTCGTTGAAAGTGAAACGTTTCCAACGAACAATGGCTTGCGCAGATTTGGCGTATGGACGAATTGACTTTCGCAGATTCATTGAGTCTCACAAGTCGGGCAAGCCTAACAAGTCCGACCATTTAGACCATTCGGACTTGTTAGGCTTGTTGGACTATTACTCATCGTTCACGCGGCGCAATTTCTTCATGGAAGATTTCTCAGATTCGTACACCTTCTTCACGCCGTCGCCAACGGATGCTTCAGCCACACGAATATATTTGACCAGCCGCTCAAAGCCGCCCGGTTCCACCGATGCGGCCTGATCTGAGCCCCACATGGCGCGGTCAAGCGTCAGATGGCGTTCGACCACGGATGCGCCTAATGCAACCGCTATGGACGATGGAACGAGTCCAACTTCATGGCCGGAATAACCAATTGGAGTATTTGGAAATTCCTTACGAAGCGTCTCGACCATTTTGAGATTAAGTTCCTCCGGTTCGCACGGATACGTGCTGGTGCAGTGCATGATAACGAGATTTTCCTCGTCGACCGCTTTCACTGCTTTGTGAATCTGTTGCATCGTGGACATACCTGTCGAGATGATGATCGGCTTGCCTGTCTTGCGAGCATACTTCAATAATTTATGATCGGTGAGCGAAGCGGACGGAATCTTATATGCGGGTGTGTCGAACTTTTCCATGAAGTCAACTGATGGTTCATCCCACACCGAAACCATCCACGGAATATTTCTCTCTTTGCAGAACAGATCAATCTCGTGGTACTGTTCCGCCGTAAATTCAACTTTATGACGATATTCAAGATATGTGATGTAGCCCCACGGCGTCTCGCGCATTTGCTTTTGTTGTTCAGGCGGCGTAGCCACTTCCGGCGTGCGCTTCTGGAATTTGACCGCGTCCACGCCTGCATGAACTGCCGCATCTATCATTTGCTTGGCAATTTCGAGATCGCCGTTATGATTGATTCCAATTTCTGCAATTACATACGCGGGATGTCCATCGCCCACCATTCGATTTCCAAGTTTTATTTCACGTGCCATATTACCTCCTTTATGTAGGTCACGCTTTAAGCGTGACCTACCTCTGTAAGATGTTTCAAAACCAAATCACACAATTCTCTTACTGCACCGTAACCGCCTTGCCGCGATAACACATGATCCGCGGCGCGGATAACTTCAGGATAAGCATCTGCAACTGCAACAGCCCAGCCCGCGATTTCAAAGCAAGGCAGATCATTGAAATCATTACCAACATAAATAATTTGAGCCGGGTCAATATTTTTTTCAGCCAAGAATTTTTTCAGCGCTTCACCTTTTTCGTGCAGACCCAATCCGTGGATTGCCTTGACACCCATTTTTTCTGCGCGAGCACTGACCACATTATTGACTTCCGATGAAAGGATCATGACCTCGATGCCGCGTTCGCGCAATTGGCGCACACGCATCGAATCGGACCGTGAGGCGGCCACCGTTTCCTTGCCGTTTTCATCCGTCCAGACGCGCCCGTCGGTGATGACGCCATCGAAGTCCGTGATGATCATCTTGATCGTCTCCGGCATCGGACGATGTTTCCTGCCGGGCGAGATCATGTCCAACGCGCCCGAATAAACCACGGCTTCGTACTTCGCCCAATCCGAAAGATTATCAATGTCAACCGTAAAGCGCGGATCAATGATCAACGGATAAACACGCTCGCCCGTCATGGAATTTTTCTGCAAAATAGTTGACGTGCGAATGGCATCAATGTGTCCTGTTTGCCAATAGATCGGCGGAAGAATTTGACGTGGCGCATTATAGGGTTCCTTGATCCCATCCACTTGCAAGAGCGGAGCCATTGGTTCGTTCTCATAACTGATGCGCCACATCTTGTGCGGGTTTTGTCCCGCGGGGACAACGCCGCGTACACAATCCGCATCGTTATGATCCAACAAAATCTTTATAGCATTGTCCACGCAATCAACCGGACGAATCGGCGAGGTGGGTCGCAGTTGAACGACCACATCTGGTTTGTAACTTTCTTTATTTTCCAACCATTCTCG
>JAJYOO010000015.1 GCA_021796155.1 Chloroflexota bacterium | reverse complement strand
TTTGCATTTTGGCCGTTTCTCCTGCCAGACGGTATAGCCATGCTTCAAGAACAGCCCAGAATCCAAAGCCAGTCGCGGCTGTTAACAGCCACAAGAAAACCAACAGGATCTTTCCCCAAGTACCCATGGACATGCCAAATAAATAGGCAATGCCCCAGCCGAGCCGCCCGCCATCCATGCCGGCTTCGGCGCGGACGAGAGATTCACCGCCGATAACGGCGAGCAGTCCCAAAGTCAGGAAAGAGGCGAGTTCCAGCGATAGGAGACGCGTCCAACTGAGTCTGCCGTTACCGCGCCGGACAAGCATGAATCCACCATATCCAAACGCGGCAATCAGCAGATAACTTCCCCATCCAAGTTCGACCGAAAGGAAATCAGCCCACGGCGTCAACAGAACGCCGCCCGTGACACCCCATAGTGCAAGCAGCGACATGAGCGCCAACGCCACGAGAAACACGCCGAGTGTGTCGCGAAAGAAACGGCCAAAATGCAAATTGAAACGCGCTAAACGATCCAGCCAATCGTTTGACGGGGGTTGTTGTTCATAGCGGCGCGAGGAATTCGTCGGCATCTCAAGGCACGAGGACAACAAGAAATTAATAAATGAGTTAGAGCGAGATAGCATCTCGCTCTACGATTTTTACGCGTCCAATTTCATGCTGAGGCCCATACGCTGATGCGCTGAGTCCGCATGAAGAACGCGCACTTGAATCTGTTGGCCTTCCTGCAGAAAATCTTTGACAGGCATACCTTCAGAAAGCGGCATCTCGGACGCATGAATCAATCCTTCGATTCCCAGATCGAGGCGGGCGAAAGCGCCATACGAAAGGACGCTTGTGACCACAGCCGAGACTAGATCGCCAACTTTGATTTCGTCGTCCATCCTCAGCCACGGATTGGGCTGCAAGCGCTTGAGACTTAACGCCACGCGGCAGCGTTCCGGCGAAAGGTCGAGCACCTGCACTTCGATCTTTTGTCCGAGCTTCACGATCTGGTTCGGATGAGCGACGCGTCCCCACGAAAGCTCGGAGATGTGGATCAAACCTTCCACGCCGCCGAGATCAACGAACACGCCAAAGTCCGTAACGTTCGTGACGGTTCCCGTTGTGCGCTCGCCGGAATGAAGCGAGTGGAACAACTCCGCGCGTTTTCCGGGTTCGGCCTGCGCGGCGCGTTCGGAAAAGACAATGCGTCCATCTTCCGGCACACACTCGATCACTTTCAGTTTAAGTGTGCGCCCAACATACGCCTGCATGTACTTTTCACGATCAGCGGTATCGGCTTGCATTCCTGCCTCGGTCAAATGCGAGAACGGCACAAAGCCATACAACCCGTCGCCTTCGACCAGCAATCCTCCCCGATTGCTGCCCGTGACGCGCAAGTCAACGATCTGGTCACGCAGATAAAGATCCTTGACTTGTACCCAATTCGGCGAAATTTTATTCGCCTCCTCAGGCTTCGCCTCATGCTGGACCTCGGGCCGGTTCTGCGAATGAGTTGACGCGTGCGCGGAATAACGGCTTTCGTCGGCCAAGACCGACTCCCACCAGCCCTCATCCACTTGAGGCGCTTGCGTTTCTGGAACATTCTTACGATTTACCATATCAACCTGCCTTCTCCCTATCTCGTTTGTGATTCCATCTCAAGAATAGCCTTAGCAACTTCTTCAACTGCTACGCGTTGCTTCCGATATAAATCCGCTTCGGACATCGCCAACCGGCCAGCCACTTCGCGGACCTTACGCCCTTCGATAAACTTCATTTCAAGTATGTTATACAAAATCCATTCCGTTGTAAAGCGCCGCTCGCCCTCCGGCCTGACGTGGTCTACGGCTTTTCGCAATAATGCACGTAAAGCATTCGCCGCGTTGCCATCATAATCATGAGCCATTTCCTGAACAACTTGCAAGCGCATCAGCGGACTGTTCGTTAATTTTGGCCCACCCCAATAATGTGTCAACGCGTCTTTGACCCAGTTGGCAAGATCGGCCTCGGGCGGCAAGGTTTCATCCAACAAACCTGCATGTGAATCATAACGGCCCGCAGCGCGCATACGCTGGATCATGTCAACGCGCGGCTGTAAATCTTCGAGAAAGCGGAACATGCGCTGCTGCAATTGCCGGTCTTCAAGGGCCAGCGCAGCGCGGTCGGCCAGAAGCCATAACGCATCGCGCTGGTCGTGTTCCATAACTGGATGTTCGTTATGCGCCACGCCCAAAATTCCCAAAAGCGGCGGGACTTCATCGCGATCCATGTCGCCGCGCTTGCGCTGATGAAGCGGCAGGACCCAATATTTTCCCCACACAAATTCGTGATGATGCGCGCCATTGCCGTTCAACTTTTCCAGCGCACTGGGAAGCTCTTCCTGATCGAGCATCGAACGATTGCCCGCCATCACAATCGTTGACAAGCCATCGCCATCCAACGCGGCAACAAACGCGGACGGCGATTGCATATGGTCGCGCACCGCAGCAAGAATCGCTTCCAGAAATTGCTGAAGGTCGCTTTGTGTGACCATACGTTCTTCCATGTTCTGAAAGATCTGCAATTCGGCGCGATCGCTCCCGAAGAAAAGATATCGCTCCCACAATGGATAAAACAATGTAATCGCATGTTCAAATAACAGAACCGTGACGGTCATCGTCAGTGGAACAAAGCCTGAATATGGGTCGCCGACCAAAACGCCCAAGCGATGGACAATTGTCATCAAACCCAATGCCAGCGAGGCAGTAACTGGGCCGCGCATAATCCATTTGAAAAGCCGGCTCTTCACAACGCGGTCGGGCCATGAGACGCCGAAGAATGCAACTGCGTATGCCATGAGGACAATCAGCGCGCCGACAAACACATTCAGGATCGTGCTGATGCCCCAGAAGAAGAATGGAAATTGAGCCGCGACGGAAGAACCGTAAAGTAAATATGGATAAGAACCCAGCGCGGGAGCGGTCGCGCCAGCCATCAAATACAACATGCGGCGTCGGCCCAAGCGCGTCAACATGCGGGAATAAGCGCGCACAAAATTGATCCCCGCCCAGGCCATCGCCACAACGTAATAAACGGTAAAAAGCTCGGCCCAAAGCGTCCGCTGGAGATGTGGAGCCGGCTTGGCGTCCGGGATGAGCGGACCGAGCAAAAATCCGAAGGCGAGCAAAACCAAAAATCCTACCGAAACAACATACAGCAATCGAACGGCCAATCGTCTTCGTCCGCGCGATGGACGGCCCGCGGTGACCAGCACCGCGTCTGAAAGATGAACGTATGCGGCAGGCAGGAAAATGATCCCCAGCCATTGCAGGCGGAGGAGCAAATCAATTCCCCAATTCGGAACGGTTTTATTTTGAAGCGCTTCTGTGGTGAATACGACAACTACGCACAAAAGAATGGTCGCGAACGAACGCGCTACCCGGTCACGCAAGTTAAATGTCAGGGCATATAGAAATAAGGAAAAAGCCGTGATGGCAATTCCCGCTGTCAGGATCTGGTTGAGGGTTTGGATCCCCGCCAATAAATTTTCAGTCCAACCGTTAAACATAAAACCTTCCCAGAACTGCTCTACTTAAGTGCCCTCGCAAAAAATAGAGCTACGTCTTGCGTCAAGTAATAATGGTCATTATACCCGCAGAATTCATAACCGTGCATTTGCGCCAGCCGGATGGCTGGCTGATTCTTCGATTGCATTTCAAGGAAGAGGCGGCGGTGACCGCGTCCGAGACTCCACTCCTGCGCGGCATCCAAAAGAGCGCCAGCCACCCCGCGGCGTCTCCACTGCGGCGCGACGACTAAATCAGTCACCCAGGCCACGGAGGCGGGACGATCCGTCAAACAAAGATAGCCGATTGGTTCGTTCGAGGAAATTGCGACCAGCACCAAAGCTTTCTTCGTCCATTCATCAGCCAACGAAAATGGATTATGCGGGTATGCGACCGGAATCGGGCGCGGCAAACGGACTTCGCGAAATGTGGCGATGATCTGTCCCGCGTCGCGGCGTAAATCCAATTGCCAGACGTATTCGCTGTTAATGGAATGATCCAGCGCCATCAAACGCGGAAGATCAGATGCAGTGGCTGGACGAATTTGAATCGAAGACATAATTTCTGCTACTGGCCCGTTATACGGATTTGAATGATGCAAGGTGGCAGTGCGTTCCCCTGATTATCCGTGGCGACGAGGCGAAGTTGATAATCGCCGGGTGTCAGCGTAGACGTATCCCAGTCTCCAAGCGGCCCGTTCGTCACATCTTTTTGTCCCGCTGAAATCGTCGCCCATGTGGTGGAACTCAAAGGTGCAACTTCATATTTATAAAAACCGAGGTTTGGAATATTGACCGTACCCTGTAAAGTGATCTTTCCGGAGATTTGTGTCCCTGATTTTGGGTCAGTGATGATCAACTTATCCTCGACACAACCACTCGTGCCGCTCAGTGTTGCAACAGGACGCGGCGTAAGCGCGATCTGCGTGGCAAGCTCCGCGGAAATTGTGCCAGTCGGCGTGGCGAGCAGGTCAAGAGTCGGCGTAACGACAAAGAAGGAAGCCGGCAAACTGGGAATGATAAAGGAAGCCGTCATGAATTCCCCGCAAAATAAAATGGTAACGAGCGTGACGAAGGCAATTGCTTGCCCCATTCTGCGAAGCGCAAATTCTTTTTCCAAACTATACACAGCTTCGCGCCACTCATTCCAGGCCCGCCAAAGCCAGCGGAACGCGAACAACGCTCCAATTGCCAGCACAATATAGATCAGCACTTCGTACGTGCTGAGGAACTGATAAATCATCGCCATAGTAAAGTTTGCTACAACTGTTGTAAAACGCCGCGAATCAGTTTTTCGATCTTGGGTGTAATGACCTTCCCTGCCTCGATGACTTCTTCGTGCGTGGTGACAGTAGACACATCCAAATTTGCTTTGTTACTGATGCCGGAAAAACCGAGCACACGCATGTTACCGTGACGGGCAACGATCACTTCCGGCACTGTGGACATCCCCACCGCATCCGCACCGGCCATCCGCAGGAAACGCAAATCCGCAGGACCTTCAAACGATGGGCCGCTGAGTCCGACGTAAACACCTTCGCGAAGATTGATATTATTTTTTGAAGCCGCCGTCCGCGCCAGGGCGCAAAGCTCGTGGTCATAAGGCCGGCTCATATCCGGGAAGCGCGGGCCAATTTCGTCATAGTTTGGCCCCATCAATGGATTGTGTCCCATCATGCCGAGAAAATTGAGATTATCGGTGATGAGCATCACATCGCCAGGAGCATAATCGGGATTAACGCCTCCCGCGGCGTTGGTGACAATGAGAATCTCAACGCCCAATCGCTGCATTACGCGGATCGGCAGCGTCACCTGCGCCATGGAATAGCCTTCATAAAAATGGATGCGTCCCTGCATAACGAAAACTGTTTGGCCTTCCAATTCGCCGATCACGATGCGTCCCGCGTGGCCGAACACGGTCGAGACCGGGAAATGGGGCAGATCGCCAAAAGGGGTTACATCCGCAGATTGAACGGAGTCCGCCAAATCGTTCAGGCCGGAGCCGAGGATGATCGCAACGCGCGGCCGCTTCGAAGTCCGCGCCCGAAGCGCAGTCGCGGTCTCATCTATTTGATCCAAAGAAAAATGGGAAATCATTTTAAAACTGCCACCTGTCGTATTGAGAAATTCTGCAGGCAACTCTTTACAAAATCGAATTGCAAAATGATTATATCAGAAATGAATTTGACGGCTTGTCAATGACATAAGTCAGCCCGCCCGTTTCCGCACAACATTTTTTCAAATTTATAAAAAGGTAGATAAAAACTGCCTCTTATGCTATCCTATGGTCATCGCTATGGGACAAGCTTCTTCCATCACAAAGCTCATCGGGGCACTCAAAAAAACACGTAAAAGCGCCGATCAAAATTCGGAGGAGACAGTCCGCTCCAATACTCTTACGGAACAAATCGCGATTCTCACGAATCAATTGGAAGCGGAAAAACGACGCAACAATCAACTGGTGTTATTAGGCGAACTTAGCAGACAACTGGAAACATTGCTCGATCAGCCTGTTGCCGCGCAACTGGTTGTGAACACATTGGAACGCGGCATCGCATGTTCCTATGTTTGTTTATATACGATTGACGAGGAAAGAAATGAGTTTGTAGTCATGGCGTCGGCAGGGCAGATGACTCATCTCATTCCGCCCGGATACCGACAAAACGTGAAGCGCGGCATTATGGGACGGGCAGCGCGCCTGCGAAAAACCCAGGTCAGCAACGACACACGCCTCGATTTTGATTTTTTCCCGTTTGAACACGAAACAAGTTTATCAGCACTCGTTGTCCCGCTGATCCACAACGGCTATCTGCATGGAATGTTGAAGATCAATGCGGAACAGGCGGATTCGTTTCACAGTACGGACGTTTCGCTGGCTGAGGCCGCGGCAGTTGAATTGATGCGCGCCTGGGAGCGATCGCGCTATCACCAGAATCTGACGGAACTGATCCAAGCCGGTATTTCTCTTTCGACCATGGTCGAGCCGCAGTCCGTTGTCCGCGAGGTGGCTTCGATCACGCGCCAGACATTGAGCGCACGATTCGTCTATGTGGTTCTACTAGACCAGACCGGCAATTTCAGTCAGCGCGCTTATTCCGGCCATGCTCCAAAGTTGCTCAAATACTTTGAAGACACACCGCTCAAAAAGAGCATTACACAAGCTACGCTGAACGCATCCCAACCATTCCGCATCCGCGATATCCGAAAGTATCCGCTGACAGAAAGTATAGAAATAGACCACAGCGGCCTACGCAGCGCGCTGGCTCTGCCCATTCGATTACATAGATTGAGCGTTGGAGCGATCCTGGCGTTCGGCAAAGAGAACGAAATCTTTTTCACTGAAAACGACGAGTCTCTCGGAACTTTGCTTTCGTCCCAAGCAGCCGCTGCGCTGGAGAGCACCTGGCTTTATCAGGAACTACGCAACACGCTGACCACTACAACGCAGTTGTATCAGGTAAGTTTCCAAATCCTGCAAATTGACGATCTGCGCGAGGCGGTGAAGCTGATCCTTGAAACGGCCTGCAAGGTTGCCAATGCAAGTGTCGCTGGCGTCACCTTGTTTACACCGGACAATAATATTGACGTCGAACTAACTGTGGACGTCAACGGGATTCAAAACAGTACACCGCACCCAACCAACCTGATCGAACAGGTAATGCTCAGCGGGACAAGCATCTTCCTGTCGGATCAAACCACAACCCAGGTCTGCTTCCCGGTCCAGACCAATGTGCGGCGGTATGGAGGATTGTGGCTCAAAGTTTCGGAAACGCTCAATTACGACTCGCGCCACACCGCAGCTTTGCAGACGCTGGTCAATCATCTTGAACGCGCTATCCTGCTGAATGAGTCGCGAAAGCAGGCCAAACAAATCGAAGCGGCGTACGATGAATTAGAAGTCACGTATGACCGCACGCTGGCTGCGCTCATGTCCGCATTGGATGCGCGCGACCGCGAAACGGAAGGTCATAGCTTACGCGTGAGTCAAATCGCCGGTTATCTCGGAGAACAAATGGGGCTGGACAGTCATCAGCTCAAGGCACTCGAGCGCGGTTCGCTCCTGCACGACATCGGGAAGATCGGCATCAGCGACTCGGTCCTCCACAAGCCCGGCCCGTTGGATGAGGAAGAATGGAAAGTCATGCGCCGGCATCCGGATATCGGCAAACAGATCGTGGAGGATATTCCGTTCCTGCAAGATACGCTGCCCGTGATCCGCTACCATCAGGAACGCTGGGACGGCAGCGGTTATCCATTGGGCTTGAAAGACAACGACATTCCCCTGTTGGCACGCATCTTTGCGGTAGCCGATGCGTTCGATGCTCTGACCAGCAACCGCCCGTATCGGCAAAAAGTTTCGACACAGGAAGCCATTCAATACCTGAAAGAGCAATCCGGCATCCTGTTCGACCCGGAAGTGGTCAACGCATTCAATCAAATCCTGGTGAACGGGCGCTTCCCCGATTTCAAGGCCGCAAATTAAATCCATGCCAGCAAAAACATACAAGCCTGGATTTATGCCACAGGAACACCGGATATCGGTGCAGCCATCGGCCATTGCAAGTATGGTCGTGCTGGCAGTCATCATTCTCGGCGGGAGCACAATTTGGGCGCAAAGCCCGACAACAACCACGATCCTAGTCGCATTTGGACTTGTTGGAATCATTTATTTGTTTACCTTCAACTTTATACTGGTTCCCTCTTCTTATTTCCGTAACAGCTATAACTGGATAAACGCACTTCTGACCGCGGTTGGGCTGACCGCGCTCACCTTCGTCGCTGGCAACCAACTCGATTTGTTTATAGCCGTCTTGTTAATCCTGGCAGCCATCACATCCTCCATTGTTGCCGATTTCGGACCAGCCCATCTCATGATAGTTTTTTCTACCGCGCTCTTATTGTTTTTCGAGCACGAAAGGCCTATCCCGACGCGGGATTGGACACTGCATACCAGCTTTGCAGTCATCGGCCTTATCGCGGTCGAGACAATCAGACAGCTGAAGAATCTTTCGCGTGATCGTATCCGCAAACTCGAAACCATCACAGAATTCAGCCGCCAGATTGCCTCGTCACTTGAAACCCAGCAGGTTCTGAAACTTTTGAACAACGCCCTCCGAAACGCGGTCGAGGCAGATACATATTATGTCGGAATGCGCGAAGGCGATGAACTGCATCTCGAACTGATCTATGACGACAAGCAATACTACGAAAATCAGCGCGTCAAATTGGAGGGAACTCTTTCCGGTTGGGTGTTTGAGAATCAGGAAAGTCTTTTCCTTCCCGACCTTCGAAAAAATTTGAGCCTGCCCAGGGTGCGGCTAATCTTGATTGGAAAGCACAAAACAAGTTTGTCTTGGATGGGCGTTCCGATGCGCGGCGTCAGCGTGGACGGCATCATCGTTATCGGTTCGTATCGCCCGAACGCCTTCGACCGTGCCGATCTGGAATTGCTTTCTAATCTGGCGCAACACGCAGCCCTTGCCTTGGACAATGCCCACCGCCACGCTCAAGTGGAGTTCCAAACCCGGCTCGACAGCTTAACAGGCATCTATAATCATGGTTATTTCTTGAAACTACTAAAAGAACAAGCGGATCAGGCTTTGCTCGACAAGCAGCCCTTGAGCCTGATCATGCTCGATATAGATTATTTCAAACAATACAACGATACATATGGGCATCTGGCCGGGGATGAAATACTTACATCCTTATGTGCCACCATCAAACAACACATCAAGGTCTCCGACGCTGTCGGGCGCTGGGGAGGCGAAGAATTTGTGATCTCACTTCCAAACGCCAATGCGGATCAGGCACTTCAAATCGCCCAGCGCATTCGCACCACGCTTTCAACGCTGACAATAGAAAACCATGAGAAAGATCCGATCCCAGTGCCAACGATCAGCCAAGGAATCGCAATATTTCCCGATGAAGTGAGCGAGGTAATCAAGCTAATAGACCTTGCAGACCGCCGCCTTTATATCGCAAAAGCGCGCGGGCGGAATCAAATCGAACCCAGCCCGGATCAGACGCAACCAGAAAAAAATTAAATGACAGACCCGCTTCATGAACGGGTCTGTCATTTAATTCAAAACTTCCGCAAATGCGCTAATGGTCTTACCTACTGCCGCGTCGTCAATCCAATAATGAGTCACCAACCGGAACCGCCGCTCATTATCTGGGTCGAGCAGGATGCCGCGTTCTTTCATCCGCTCCGTGACTTGGAACGCGTTCAGTCGCGACCCTTCCACCAAATCAAAATAGATCATGTTGGTGGATGGCGTGCCTGCGTCCAAAACCAGACCTTTGAACTGCTTCAGGCCATCGGCCAATTTCTTCGCCCGCGCGTGGTCCTCGCCCAACCGCTTCGTCATTTTCTCCAAAGAAACCAATCCACCCGCGGCCAACACACCAACCTGACGCATTCCACCGCCCAGCATCTTTCGCAAATGGCGCGCCCGCGCGATGAACTTCTTTGATCCCACGAGCATCGAACCGACCGGTGAGCAAAGCCCTTTGCTGAGACAGAACATCACCGAATCCGCAGGCTCGACCAATTCTTTGACGGAAACATTTTGCGCCACCGCTGCATTGAAGATCCGCGCACCGTCAATATGAAAGAGCAAATTATTTTCGCGAGCCAGCTTACCAACCGCGCGCGTATATTCGACAGTTAACGGAACGCCTCCGCAGACATTTTGTGTATTCTCGATGCAAACCAATCGCGTGATCGTGTGATGCACGTTCTCGCTTTGGATCGCCGAACGAATATCATCGAGCGCAAGCGTACCGTCCGTTTGATTCCTTATCGCATGTGGATAGATGCCGCCCAACACCGCCATCCCACCAGCTTCATTGAGATAAATATGTGAGCAGTCGCCGACAATGACTTCATCACCGCGCTGGCAATGGACAAGCAAAGCCAGCAAATTTCCCATCGTTCCGGATGGGACGAAAAGGGAGTCTTCCTTGCCAAGCATCTCAGCAGCTTTTTCCTGCAACTTGTTTACAGTCGGGTCATCCATATAAACGTCATCGCCGACTTCGGCTTCGGCCATCGCCTCGCGCATTTCAGGCGTGGGTTTGGTAACGGTGTCAGAACGAAGATCAATGAATTCCATTCTACTTTTATCCTTTCAAAATCTTCAAACCACAAAGCACAGAAAGGTCGCGAAGGAAAAATTTGGCCGCTTCTTCCTTGGTGTACTTTGTGACCTTCGTGGTTAAAGCTCTTTTCTCAAAGCATCAAGAGCGCGCATCAATTCATCTGGTAACTCCGCTTCAAAAACGCGCGGCTTTTCCTCGCCGGGCAAGGTCACTTTCAACTTATAAGCGTGCAAAAAATGTCTGCCAATTGGAATCGTTGATTTCTTTCTTCCATAGATTTCATCGCCAACGATTGGACATCCAAGAAACGCGCAATGCAAGCGGATCTGATGCGTGCGTCCTGTCAGCGGATGAAATTCAAGCAATGTGTGATCGGGAAAAGATTCCAGCGTTCTATATTCGCTGATCGCTTCGCGGCCTTTGCGTTCCGAAACAATTGCCATTTTCTTTCGATGATTCGGATCGCGTCCAATCGCGGCCTCGACGCGGCCAGACGGCGTCGGCGGCTTTCCGTCAACTAATGCGAGATATGTTTTTTCAACTTTCCGTGATCGGAACTGATCTTGAAGCCAGCGATGTGCTTTGTCGTTCTTTGCCAACAGAATCAAACCGGATGTTTCTTTATCTAAACGATGCACAACGCCGGGACGTTCTTCGCCGCCAATGCCTTCGATATCTGGATCATATCCAAGCACGGCATGAACCAGCGTTCCAGAATCATGCCCTGCGGCGGGATGAACAACCATTCCTGCAGGCTTGTTGATGACGATCACGTCATCGTTTTCAAAAACAATATCAAGAGGAATATTTTCGCCGACCAAATCTGTCGGCACGGATGGCGGGACGCGGACTTCAACTAATGCATCCTGCTCAAGCATCTGTCCGGATTTTTTGGCGAGTATCCCATCCACGCGGACAAAGCCTTCTTTAACGAGTGTCTGCAGGCGCGTGCGAGAAAAGTCAGGCAGAGACTCAACTAAAAAATGGTCGAGCCGCTCCCCATCCGGGTTATTGAAGCGAAAGGTGAAAACGTCCTCAGTCACGACTCCGTGCCAGCACTTGTCGTCGCGGCTTTCTTCTCGTTGCGTTCCTTGATCCAAATGCCAAGCAACAGAACAATCACTCCAACCGTGATCGAAGAGTCAGCTACATTGAAAACCGGGAACGTGCCGATGGAAATGAAGTCTGTAACTTTGCCTGCCACCAAGCGGTCAACCAGGTTGCCTGCCGCACCACCCATTTGCAAACACATCGCCACGCGCAGTGTCCAATCGCTGGCTTCAACGCGCGGAAAATAATAGATGATTGCAATAATGACCAGGATCGCCAACACAGTAAAAACCGCGTTGCCATTTTGGAACGATCCGAACGCCGCGCCGCTGTTCGACCAGTTCACGATGCGCGCGTATGGGCTCAACCAATTCAGCCGGCCCGGAAGCCATGTGCCTTCAAATGGCAGATGCGTCCGCACAAGCCATTTCGTCCACTGATCAAGCGCAACGATCACGCCCGATGGAATAAGCAATATCAAGTAATCACGCAAAAGACGACTCAACTTTCACCTCACAAAATTTATACGCTCAACGCGCGCCCTATTTTACCCTGATTACCGGATAAACACGCGCGGCACGCGTGCGCTGATGTTGGTCATCACTTCGTACTCGTTGGTGCCAGCCCATTCAGCAAGATCTTCCGCGGCGATTCCATTGCCAAGCAAAATCACTTCATCGCCGACGTTCGCATCGTCATCGCCCAGATTGACCATGAACTGATCCATGCAGATGCGCCCCACCTGCGGATATTTTTTCCCGTTGACGATGACTTGCGCACGATTCGTCATGCGACGAAAATAACCGTCCGCATATCCACACGGGATCGTCACGATTCGCGCGGGACTTTCGGGCTGCCACAACGACCCATAGCTAACTGGCCGCCCGGGCTGTGTGACTTTGCTGTACGCGACGCGGGAATGCCACGTCAACGCAGGCCTGACCTCGACTGTCTTCTTGACATCGCGTCCTGGATAGACTCCATAGAACATCACGCCCGGACGAACCATGTCGAAATAACTTTCAGGCAATTGCAGCACCGCGCCGGAATTTGCCATGTGACGAATCGGCGGATGCGGCACGCTTCGCTTTTCATAAAAGGATAAAACTTCATGGAAGCGTTCAAGTTGCAATTTGGCATGAATAAGATCAGGCGCTTCGGAGTTTGCGAAGTGTGAAAAGATTCCTTCGATGTTTAGGTGGTTACACGACAGAGACTTTTCGAGGAATGGTTCTGCCTCGTAATCGTGAACGCCAGTACGTTCCATGCCAGTATCAATTTTGAGATGGACTTTGATTTTTTTCTTAGCAACCCGCGCGGCTTTTTCTGCAGCATCCAGTAATTCAAGCGACGAAGCTGCAAGCGTCAAATTGTGTTGAACGAAAGCTGGGACTTGTTCCGGCAAAGTTCCGCCCATAACGAGGATTGGTCTATCAATTCCAATCTCGCGCAGATGAATCCCCTCCTCCACCAAAGCAACGCCGATGTAATCCGCATACGGTGTGATATACGGCGCAATGCCGTCTATGCCGTGACCGTACGCGTTGGCCTTCAGAACGGCCATCACTTTTGCAGGCGCAACTTTTGTGCGGATATTTTCCAAATTTTGTTTTAAGCGGGGAAGATCAACTTCAAGATAAGTTGGACGCATCCGCTGATTTTAAGACGTAATGCGTAAAACGTAAAATGAGTTTTAGGTTTTATATGCGAGGAACTTGGTTTTTATCTGTCAATTGAAGGGCACATAAATAATATCCGAGTCCTTGGACTCGGATATTACTAAATCTTTAGTGAGACTATTCAGCGCTATGGCCGGCCATGGCCATTGCCCTGACCGTTTCCATTGCCTTGACCATTGCCATTACCCTGACCACCATTGCCTTGTCCATGACCATGTCCATCGCCAGGGAAACCGGTGCCATTGAACAAACCAACAGCTCGGCCAGTCACAACAGAACCAAGATTCATATGGGGATTCTTCAAGACAAGTTTCTTCAACTGGCCCCAATTGCTGACGCCGAGGTTGAGCGAACTGATATTGTTGCCTTGCTTGGCATCCAAAATTTGCTGGCAAGTCGGGGTCGTACCGCCAGTGGTATTTTCCTTTTGCAATTCCAAAGCCATCCAGCAGGCCTGTGCGATCTCGCCATAACCAAATCCATCACTGTGTAAAGTGTTAATGGTTGTCAAATCAATCCCAAGGTTGCCGTTGAAGAAATTGCAAAGTGCTTCGGCAACAGGATTTGACTGGTTACCAGAAGTATCACCTTCTGAAGAATCGCCACCAGTGGAAGTTCCAGCAGCAACGGGCGTGCCGCCACCAGATGTTCCGCCGCTCGAAGCCATACACGGATTCGTAGTCGGGACGGGTGATGGCGTCTCAGTGACCGCGGGTGTTCCGGTCGTCGCCTCGGTCGGCGTTGCAGTCAATGTTTCTGTTGGTGTATCCGTTGATACAGTTTGTGATGGTGATGCCGCAGCAGCAGATGCAACCGCCACGGCTACCATAGCCATGGCCAACAGCACCGCTAAAACAGTTTTACTTTTCATTTCAACAAACCTCCATGCAATTAGAAGTGATAGAGTCGCCTACTCTACTTACATAACCATGTCGGAGTCGAATGCTGGAGGTTACGGGTCTACAAAACTGAAAACCACATAACAGATTCTTTACTCGTAAAAATCTTGCATTGAGTAATGGGACGAAAAATGTTTAACGTGACGTGTGCGAAAATGTTATGCACAATACATGTTGAATCACAAGGCAATTAATGTAAAACGGAACGCTCTGCAAAGTATTATGGCATGCCAGGACACTTCAACCAAGAAACTCGGCGCAAGCTATATTTCAAATTTTACCTGCAACGTAATCCAACACATCAATTTTTGTAAGAATACCAGTTGGTCTGCCTTGTTCGACAACAATCAAAGCATAGCCATTTGTCAACATGGACATGGATTCATCGAGCGAAGTCTCCGGCGGAAAAACCGCCTTCGCGTTTTGCACCAAGTGATCAATTGGCTCGTCGTGACTGTGTTGATGATCTTCGAGTAGATGATTCAACAAATCCACTTCTTCAATGGTGCCGACCAGCTTCCCGTCCGCGCCGATGACGGGCATTTGCGAGATCGCATTCTGCCGCATGGCGGTCATCACTTTGCGCGTCGAGTCGCCCAACGTCGCGGTATGAAGCGTTTTATTTGTCTTCGCAAAAAGCAAATCACCGAGAGTCACTTCGCCGAATTCCATGTCAAGGAATCCGTTCTCGCGCATCCACTTGTTGTCATAAAACTTTGATAGATAACGCGAGCCGCTATCAGGAAAGATCACAACGATCAAACGTTCACCGGATAATTTCGCGGCATATTTCATCGTGCCCGCGAGCGCTGAGCCGGTTGAGCCGCCCGCGAAAATCCCTTCCTGTCTCACAAGTTGACGCGCCCACAAAAACGATTCGCGATCATTGACACGCACAATATCATCCACAACTGAAATATCAGTTGTGGTTGGCAAGAAATCTTCGCCGATGCCTTCAACCTTATATGTCTTCGGATACGCACCAGGTGGAACCGTGCCTTTGTTCTGCCAAATCTCATACAGGATTGAACCTTCGATATCCACGCCGACAATTTTTATTTTTGGATTTTTTGATTTGAGATAATGACCAATGCCCGAAATCGTTCCGCCCGTTCCCATACCGATGATGACATCGGTAACTTTACCGTCGGTCTGTTCCCAAATTTCAGGCGCAGTCGTCAACTCATGTGTTTTGGGATTATCGGGGTTGTGATATTGATTCGCCAAAATCGCATTCGGCGTTTCGCGTGCAAATCGTTTTGCGACTTCATAATACGAACGCGGATCGTCCGGCGCGACGGCAGTTGGCGTGATGACAACTTTCGCTCCATATGCGCGCAGCAGCCGAATCTTTTCATCGGACATTTTGTCGGGCATCACGAAAATGGTTTTGTACCCCTTGAGAGCAGACGCGATCGCAAGTCCCACGCCGGTATTGCCGGAAGTGGCTTCGACGACTGTTCCGCCGGGTTTGAGTTCGCCGCGCTTTTCTGCCTGCTCGATGATATTCAAACCGACGCGATCTTTGATGCTCCCACCTGGATTTAAATTTTCTAATTTGGCATAAATTGGAACTTGAACGCTCGCGGCTACACGCCCCAACCGCACAAGCGGCGTCTGCCCAATCGCGCCCAAAATATTATCGTACACATGTTTTTCATCCGAAACGGGAAGGCCTGACATTCACTCTCCTTTGGTTTTGAATAATTTTACCAGCGACGATCAACGTCAGTGGTAATCTCACCTTCAACAAAAAGCTCCCGCCAAAAACTTCGACGGGAGCTATAATCTTTCAACTTGCGAACTTGCCAACTTTCAACTTAATAGATCGGCAAATTCGTATCCACTTCTTTTGCCCATGCGTTGATCCCACCTTTGAGATTCTTTACCTTCTTGAATCCCGCGCTGACTAGCAATTCAAGCGCACGCGTCGAACGAGTTCCGGCTTTGCAGAACACGACCATGTCTTCCGCTGAGTCGAGTTCAGAAAGTCGCGCCGCCAATTGTCCAAGCGGAATGTTGACCGCGTTTGGAATTGCAGAAATCTCAAGTTCGTGTGGCTCACGGACATCGAGCAGTTTCAAATGATTCTGTTTGAGCCGCGTCGCGAGTTCGGGCGCGGAAATGTCCCAGCCCGCGCCAGCCGAACCTTCATCGTGGTCGTGACTCGGGACACCACAAAATTCTTCGTAGTCAATCAACTCTTTGATATCGGCGTTCGGTCCACACACGCGGCAATTTGGATTCTTCTTCAGCTTGACGAAATCAAATGACATGTCCAGCGCGTTATAAAGCAAAAGCTTTCTGATCAATGGCTCGCCGATGCCAAGTAAAACCTTCAATGCTTCGGTGGCTTGAATCGTCCCAATCGTGCCGGGCAATACGCCGAGCACACCGCCCTCCGCGCATGAAGGGACAAGTCCAGGCGGTGGCGGTTCGGGGAAGAGGCAGCGATAGCACGGTCCTTCTTTTGCATAGAAAACACTGACCTGTCCATCGAAGCGATAGATCGACGCGTACACATTTGGCTTGCCAAGAAAGACCGCCACGTCGTTAGTCAAATAACGCGTCGGGAAATTGTCCGTGCCATCCAACAAAATGTCGTAATCTTTCGCGATGCGCATGGCGTTCTCGGAAGTGAACGGCTCGTTGTAAACATCCACTTCGATATCGGGATTCAAATCGAGCAGTTTGGTTTTCGCGCTTTCGACTTTCAACTTGCCAACTGTGGACGTTCCGTGAATCACCTGACGTTGCAGATTCGATGAATCCACGACATCGTAATCCACGAGTCCGATCCGACCAATGCCGGCCGCCGCCAAATAAAGCGCGACCGGCGAACCGAGTCCGCCCGTGCCAATAATCAACGCAGACGAGCCTTTCAATTTGCGCTGACCTTCGAGTCCCACTTCGGGAATCAGAAGATGGCGCGAGTAGCGCAGGATTTCATCGCGAGTCAAACCAGGAAGAAAAGGTTGCATCATCCACCAGCAATCGAAGGAATCAGAATCACGCGCGCGTTTTCATCGAGCGGCGTATCGAGTCCCTGCAAATCCTTGATATTGTTTTCGCCGACAAACAAATTCACAAATGGGCGCAGGTTCTCGTCACCATTATAGAGATGCGGCTTCAACGTCGGATATTTTTGAATCAAGCTTTTCATCGCTTCGGCGACGTTCTTGCCTTGCACGTTCACAACGGATTCACCATTGGTATAACTTCGCAACGGAGTTGGGATTTTTAAAGTTGCCACAATAAACCTCTCTCAAAATGATTTCATGGATGGATGAAGGTGAATCTATTTTATTCTCCATCCATCCTAATTTCAACTAGCCCACTGCAACCGGCTCACAACCACCACGCTCAACGACCGCTTCGCATGTGGAAGCATTCAGAATCTCAACCGAACCAGCCTGCGCAAACGGCTGCATAAAGTTCTCAAGATATTCTTTGTCTTCAGATTCGGCAATCAAAACCAGCGTGTGTTGGCTATCGAGCACAGCATCACCGATTAAATCCACGCCGTATTTGCGCGCGTTCTGCTTACTTAAATGTTGTAACAACATCTGCCCGAGGCGGTC